>JBDLQR010000316.1:0-3766 GCA_039800485.1 Pseudomonadota bacterium | reverse complement strand
GCATCCACCGCGATGAGACGGCCATCACCGGTGCCTACGAAAAGCCGCCCCTTCCAGTAGGCCGCACCCCGGTTGGAATCCCAGAAAACGCGCGCGCGGTCCCCCGCCACCTCGAGGACTTTCGGGTCATAGGTCCACAACTTGCGTCGGGTGCGCAGATCCACCGCTTCAATGCGGCTCCAGCTGCCGGTGAAATACATCACCCCATCCACCACCAGTGGCGTGGCAAGCAGTGAGCGGTGCTCCGGCAGATCGAGAGACCAGGCGAGGCCCAGATCCTTCACAGTGCCCGAGTTGATCTCCTGCAGGGGACTGTAGCGCTGCTCGCTGTACGTCCGCCCGAATGCGAGCCAATTCGCCCCGCTGGTTTCATCCGCGAGTGCGGCGGCGTCCACCGTGGTGGACGCCTCCTTCGCGTGCGCCACGCACGCCAGCAAGGCGCTGGCACACAGGAGGGTCAGGGTTCTGATTCTCATGCGGACTCCTCCCGTGCCCCGTCAGGGGATGTCATTGTTGAGCGTGTGAGTTCAGGGTGTGGCCTTGGCCTCGACCGTCTTGTTGGCCTGTCTGCGGATGTAGTGCTGAATGGCGACCAGATCCGCATCCGTGAGCTCCTGGAAGCGTGGCATACCGGCATTCACGCGCACGCCTTTCACGGTGACTTCGCGCAGGCCATCGAGATAGAGAGGGATGGGTGAGGCACGCAGATCCGGGGCATAACCGCCCGCAACCGCGCCGCCGCCATGGCAGGTGACGCAGTTCTTGAGGAACAGCTTGCTGCCCTGCTCGGCGAGCATTGCATCGACCTGGAAGTCGTCCTTCACGATGGCCTTGGCCTGCATCGGCGGAGGCGCCGGCGGCAAGGTGGCGTTGCCCTCCAGACTGAAGGTCAGCAGACGCCGCGGATGCATCCGGTAAGCCCACCCGTGCTGGGCGGTGATGGACCCGGCCATGGAAGTACCGGCCCCACCCCATCCGGTGAGGATGGAGAGATATTGCTTGCCATCCACCGTGTAGGTGATGGGGGGCGCAGACAAGCCCACACCGGTCGGAAATTCCCAGAGCTTGTCACCCGTGTCGGCACGATAGGCGAGCAGCATGCCGTCGGCACGTCCCTGGAACACGAGGTTGCCCGCGGTGGTCAGGGTTCCGGGATTCCAGACCCCGGGCTGCTTCACTTCCCACACCTTCTTCTGCTTGACCGGATCCCAGGCCATCAAGGCGCTGGCATCGATGGTAAGCGGCATGTCATCGCGCAGCAGGTCCACACCGGGATCGAACTGGAATTCGGGCGAGCGCCATTTGCCCGGCGTGAATCCCTTGTCGGAGAAGAGTGCCGGCACATCCATGATCGGGATGTAGGTGAGGCCCGTACCGGGGTTGTAGGACATGGCATGCCAGTTGTGCACGCCAAAGGCACTGGGGTTGATGAGTTCCTCACCGTCCTCGTAACGCGCCCCTTCGGCCTCCACCGGGCGTCCCGTCCCGGGATCCACGTGCGTTGCCCAATTGACACCGGGCAGCAGTTTCTCGGCGGACACGAGCTTGCCGGTCGCACGATCAATCACGTAGAAGAAGCCGTTCTTCGGCGCATGCATCAGCGCCTTGACCGGTTTCTGGTCGATCGTCAGGTCGGCCAGCACCATGTCCATGTTGGAGTTGTAGTCCCAGGTCTCACCGGGCACCGTCTGGTAGTGCCACTGGTACTCACCCGTATCAGCATCGAGCGCAACGATGGAGCACAGGAAAAGATTGTCGCCCCCACCGGGACTGCGCAGGCGCTGGTTCCACGGTGAGCCATTACCGGTACCGATATAGATCCGGTTGAACTCCGGATCGTAGGTCAGGCCATTCCACACGGTGCCACCGCCGCCGTGCTCCCACCACTTGCCGTTCCAGGTCTTGGCCGCCATTTCCATGGCCTTGTTCTCGAAACCGTCCGCCGGATTGCCCGGCACAGTCCAGAAACGCCATGCCTGCTTCCCGGTCTCCGCGTCATAGGCTGTCACATAGCCACGCAGGGCACCCCACTCGGTGCCTCCGTTGCCGATGATGATCTTGTCCTTGAAGGCGCGCGGCGCGCCGTTGACGAAATAGGCCTTGTCCGGATTGATGGTCAGCGTGCTCCAGACTTCCTTGCCGCTCTTCGCATCGATGGCAATGAGCCGACCATCGGCAGTGGCGACGTACACCTTGTCCTTCCAGTAGGCGACGCCACGGTTGGTGTCCCACATCACACGCAGCCTGTCACCCGCGGCCTCGATCACTTTCGGGTCGAAGGTCCACAGGGTCTTGCGGGTCTTGAGATCGACCGCCATCACCACGCTGTAGCTGCCGGTGAAATACATCACCCCGTCCACCACCAGCGGCGTGGCCAACAGGGATTTGTGCGCGTTGAGATCAAGGAACCAGTCGAGCTTCAGCTTGGCGGCGTTGTCGGCCGAGATCTGTTTGAGGGGACTGTGCCGCTGTTCGCTGTAGGTGCGACCGTAGGACAGCCAGTTGTCTCCTGTGGATTCATCGGCAATGGCTGCACCATCCACCGTTGTCGCTGCCTGCACCGGCAGCCCACCCAGGGCGCTGAAAAGCGCGGCCATCAGGGCCGTCTTCCTGATCATCGATACTCTCCCCTCTTGCTTTTTTCTGGCACGGCGGCGTTGCCGCACGGCCAGGTTTTCAATTCACGGCCACCCCGATCAATGCGCTGTGCAGCCACCACACGAACGCGAGATAGAGCACAAGGCCTGCGACCACGGAAATACCGTCGAACAGCACCGCGCGGGGCCCTGCGACGGGAATCGGAGCTCCCCTGCGCTTGCAGGAAATGCGCACAGCGACCGCCCAGGCGAGCAATCCGCCAAACAGGATCACGTCTGCCAGCGCACCGTTGACGAGCAGATGGGCAAGCGCCCAGGCCTTGGTGGCAACCAGCATGGGGTGCTTCAGTCTGGCCTTGATGTGGCCTGCCGGCAGTTGTGAGGCAACGACCAGCGGAAACACCGGAAGCAGCAAGGCAAACGCGATGTGGCGCAGAAAGGCGGGGGGTTGGTAGAGAACCACGGGTGCTGCACGTGTGAGGTCGTAACCCTGCACCAGCAACAGGAAACCGGCGAGGCTCGCCAGCGAGTAAAGCCCCTTCCAGGGCAATTCACCGAGGTTGGCGACCATGGCGTCGCGCCAGGGTCGATTGAAAACGGAGATCGAATGCACACCCAGGAAAACAGCAAGGCCTGCAAGAAAAATGATCACGTCCGGCTTTGCTCCGTGCTGGTCTTGTCGAGGCCCTAAGTTGCCAGAACTCGCGCGCCTCGACCAGCAGGAAAAACGCTCCGCGGCGCGTCTTTTTCCCTCAAATTCCGTCGGGTTTCGAAGTGCGGTGCAGCATCGAGGCTGCGCACATCAGAATGTGCTGCAACCTTTGTCGCTGTATTCCTCTGCCCCCAGGATCTTCTGCAGCCAGGGATGCTGCCAGCGCCTGACCACCCCTCCGAAACGGCAGATGTCGAGCACTTCCAGGCGAATCTCCATGCGCCGGTGAAGCGGCAGCTTGATGTTGATGGGTTGCCCGGTCGCAGCTTCGATGAGGGTCATGCGACAGAAATCCTCATTGCGTTGCTTGTTATGCTCGACGGACTCGCAGACTGCGGGATCCTCGATGCTCGCCCCGCCCAGCCAGACCTCATGATTGCCTCGTCCGAGCGACCACAGTGCAAACAGATCGGCCCACGGTGCATTCCAGTGTGCGCGCAGCAGCTCCGTATGGCGC
>JBDLQR010000315.1:0-8440 GCA_039800485.1 Pseudomonadota bacterium | reverse complement strand
CAGTCGCTCATTCACTGCCGCGGACTCCACGGGTTCGATGGCGATCATCGGGGCAAACACCACGCGCCCACCGCGCGCCTTGATGGCATCGATGAGGCCATGCGCCTGCTCCTCAGGCCTGGTCACCATCACCACGTAACCTTCAAGCGGCTGCGACATCCGCACTCACCCCGCAGGTGTCAGTTCAACAATCCAATGTCGCGCAGAATGCGGTCTGCGCCGGAGGCGAGCAAGTGGTGGCCGAGTTCCTCACCCATGCGTGCGGCATCTGCGCGAGCCCCGCGCCGACGTCCCCTGATCTGTTCGCGCCCATCGAGGCTCGCCACCAGGCCCTCGATCTCGAGTTCGTCGCCGTGGATACGGGCGTGCCCGGCAATCGGCACCTGGCAGCCACCCTGCAGTGAAGCATTCAACGCCCGCTCGGCGGTGAGTGCATCACGCGCCAGCACGTCCTCCAGCGGCGCGAGCAGCGTCTCCACGCGGACATCTCCGCGGCGACATTCAACGCCAACGATGCCCTGGCCAATGGCGGGCAGCATCTCATCCACTTCAAAACATTGCGTAATGTGCGCGGCAAAGCCGAGCCGCCGCAAGCCGGCCGCCGCAAGCACGATACCGTCGTAGTCGCCGCGTTCGAGCTTGTCCAGCCGGGTATTCACGTTGCCACGCAGGTCACGCACGGAGAGATCATTCCGTTGCAGGGCCAGCTGGCTGCGGCGACGCAGACTGGACGTGCCGATCACGGCGGCGGTGGGCATGGCAGCGAGATGGGTGTGGCGCGGGGCGACCAGGCAATCGCGCGGATCCTCTCGTTCGAGCACGGTGGGAATGTGCAGGGCCTCGGGCAATTCCACGGGCACATCCTTCATGGAATGCACGGCAATGTCGGCTGCGTCATCGAGCAGCGCCTGTTCCAGTTCCTTGATGAACAGGCCCTTGCCGCCAATCTTGGCGAGCGGTGTATCGAGAATGCGGTCGCCTGCGGTTTTGATCACCAGCAGTTCGATTGTGAGTTCCGGATTGAGGGCTTGCAGGCGGTCGCGCACGTGGTGTGCCTGCCATAACGCCAGTTTGCTGCCCCGGGTGGCGATGCGAAGTCGGTGATCGTGCTTCAAGGTATGGTGCTCGCGGGAGGCGGGAATCATGGTTCTGTTCGAAGCCGAGCCTATGCTAAGGTGTCACCCCATGCAGGGCAACCAGCCGAAAATGTTCCCATGACCGTACGTATCGGCGTGATCATGGATCCCATCGCCGGGATCAATCCGAAGAAAGACACCACCCTCGCCCTGATGCTGGCGGCGCAGCGGCGTGGCTGGGAACTCCATTACATGGAGCTGTCTGATCTGACCCTGCGCGATGGCAAGGCACTGGCCACCACACGCCGTGTCGAGGTGCATGACGACTACCACCACTGGTACGACTTTCACGGCGAGCCAGCGACTGGCGAACTCGCCGCGCTCGATGCGATCCTCATGCGCAAGGATCCTCCCTTCGACACCGAATACATCTTCGCCACCTATCTGCTGGAACGCGCGCAGCATGCGGGTAGTCTAGTGGTGAATGATCCACGCGCGCTGCGCGATGCCAACGAGAAACTCTTCACCGCCTGGTTTGCCGATGTATGCCCACCCACGCTGGTTGCGCGGCGGCATGACGAGATTCGCCGCTTCCTCCAGGAGTTTGGTGACATCGTGGTCAAGCCTCTGGACGGCATGGGCGGATCGTCCGTGTTCAGAATCCAGGCCGGTGACTCCAACACGGGCGTGATCCTGGAAACCCTCACGGCACACGAGAACCGTTTCTGCATGGCGCAGAAGTATCTGCCGCAGATCGTCGATGGCGACAAGCGCGTGCTGGTGATCGATGGCGAGCCGGTACCCTTCGCGCTGGCGCGCATTCCACCCCAGGGCGAACTGCGCGGCAACCTGGCCGCCGGTGGCCGGGGTGAGGGGCGGCCACTCACCGCCCGGGACCGTGAAATCTGCGCGCGTGTGGGGGCCGACCTCAAGGCTCGGGGGCTCATCTTCGTGGGCCTCGATGTGATTGGTGATTACCTGACCGAAATCAATGTCACCAGTCCCACCTGCGTGCGAGAACTCGAAGCCCAGTTCCAGATTCCGATTGCCGATCGACTGATGGACGCGATCGCCACGAGGCTCGCAGCCCGGGGCTGAGGCGCGTGCACGCCGCCACGCTCGAACTCCCCACCGGCCCGCAGGTCACCCCCGGTGACCGCCTCGGGCTCACTCTGTGCGTGGCCATCATCCTGCACGCCATGCTGGTGCTGGGCGTGAGTTTCGTGCCGGAGCCCCCTACCCGCCTGCAGGCACCGGGATTGGAGATCACACTGGTGACTCCCCGCGAGACACCGCCTCCGGACGACCCCGACATGCTCGCGCAGACCAGTACCGAGGGGGGCGGCACGCTGGAGGCCACTGCCCGGCCGGCAACTCCCGTGACCGCACCCCTGCCCGCGTCCACACCGGATCAATCTGCAGCCGCGACCGATACGCCGACGCGCGCAAGTTTCGAACGTGCGCCACCGCTGGAACCCATGGCCATCGGACACCGTCAACCACAACCCAAGGCCACGCCCGAACCGGCACCGAAGGAAGCGCCGACGGTGCTCAGCAAGCCGACCCCGGAACGCCGGGCAGAAGTGGCACGCAGCGCCCCGGAAAAGCCCGCGAAACCCGCCGAGAAAGTGCGTGAGGTGGCAGCCCGGGAAGTCGCAGAACCTCAACCCACGCCTGATGCGGAAATGCCGGTGGTTGAACCTGCCCCTGAAGCTGCGGCGCCCGAGGCCCCGCCCACTGCCCAGGAACTCATCACCCGCTCCTTTGCGATGGCCAGCATGCATGCAGAGCTGCAGGAGAAGCTGGAGAACAAGGCCAAGCGCCCGCGCACCAAGTACGTGTCCGCCACCACCCAGGAGTTCAAGTACGCCGCCTACATGGAGGCCTGGCGGGCCAAGGTGGAGCGTATCGGCAACCTCAATTACCCGGACGAGGCACGCCGCGGCAATCTGTCTGGCGCGCTGCTGCTCGATGTGGCGCTGAAGCCTGATGGCAGCGTGCTGGAGATCATCGTGCGCCGCTCCTCGGGTCATAAAGTGCTGGATGATGCGGCCGTGCGCATCGTCGAGCTTGCCTCGCCCTTTGCCCCGTTTCCGGACGAGATCCGGCGCGAGGTGGACATCCTGCATGTCACGCGGACCTGGAAGTTCCTCAACACGGAGTCTTTCCAGGCGCAGTAGCCGCGCGTGGTGCGGGTTCCTTGTGGGTCCGGGATCGCGGCCCCATACTGGCCTCATGCGCACCCTCAACCTGACCAACCAGTTCCTCATTGCCATGCCGGCGCTGGATGATCCCAATTTCTCGCGCACGGTGACCTATGTGTGTGCCCACAACGATGAGGGCGCGATGGGCATCGTGATCAACCGGCCACTCAACCTCGATCTGGGCGAAGTCCTGAGCCAGATGGAGCTGGAGGCAGTCGACCCCGCCATCAACGAGCAGACCGTGTTCCAGGGCGGGCCGGTGCATCGCGATCGCGGTTTCATCCTGCACCGACCGGCCAAGGACTGGGGCTCGACCATCCAGGTCACCGAAGACATCGCCGTGTCCACCTCGCGGGATATCCTGGCCGCCATGTCGCGGGGCGAGGGGCCCTCGGAAGTTCTGGTGGCGCTCGGCTATGCAGGGTGGGATGCAGGCCAGCTGGAAGAAGAAATGGCGCAGAACGCCTGGCTGTCGGGCCCGGCGGATCCAGAGATCATCTTCAAGGCTCCCCCCGAGCAGCGCTGGCTGCGGGCCGCAGCCCTGATGGGCATCGATCTCGCGCGCCTGTCCAGCGATGTGGGCCATGCGTGAACACACAGCCCGCCATCGAAACCGTGCTCGGCTTCGATTACGGCGAGCGCCGCATCGGTGTGGCCGTGGGACAGACGCTCACCCGCACGGCCAATCCCTTGCGGGTACTCCCCGCCCATGCCGGTCAGCCGGACTGGGCTGAAGTGCAACGACTGATCGAAACCTGGCGACCGACGCGGCTTGTCGTTGGCCTGCCTTCCACCGCCGATGGCGCACCGCATCCGGTGGCCGAAGCCATCAAGCGCTTCGGCCGGCGCCTGCACGGGCGCTTCGGCCTTGGCGTGGAGTACGTGGATGAGCGGCTTTCCTCCCATGAGGCCGCAGCGCTGTGTGGCAATGACCCGGCGCAACTGGATGCAGTGGCGGCAGGCCTCATTCTCGAGACCTGGCTGATGGAACTTCCCCAATCCCCCAGGGAGCCGACATGAAACCTGAAGTCGATATAGACAAGCTCATCGATGAGCTCGCCATCAACCTGCGCCGGATGATCGAGGCCGAGGAGTTGCTCAATCCGGCACTGGTGGGCATCAAGACCGGCGGCGTGTGGATAGCCGAACGCCTGCGCACACTGCTGCGCATCGAGGAGCCTCTGGGCGAACTCAACATCGCCTTCTATCGCGATGACTTCAGCCGCGTAGGCATCCATCCCACCGTGGCACCGTCGCACCTGCCGTTTGAAGTGGATAACCGGGATCTCATCCTGGTCGATGACATTCTCTTTACCGGACGCACGGTGCGCGCAGCAATGAACGAGCTTTTCGACTACGGACGCCCGCGCGCGGTAAAGCTGGTGGTGCTGTTTGACCGCGGCGGGCGCGAGCTGCCCATCCAGGCCGATCTGGTGGGTGCGCATCTCAAACTCGGCATCCGCGAGCACGCCAAGCTCACCGGCCCTGACAAGCTCGCCCTGGAGCTCCACCGCACCCGCGGCTGAGCCCACTCCCACCTCCCCGGCCCCGTGTTCGAGGGCCTCGATTCCGCCTAGAATGGCTGGCGATGCGTGCAGGAAATCTCCAACTCGACTCACACGGCCGGCTGAAGCATTTTCTCGGCATCGAAGGCCTGTCGCGCGATCTGCTCACCCGTATCCTCGACAATGCCGAGCGTTTCGCGCCGGTCGGGGATCGCGCGGTCAAGAAAGTGCCGCTGCTGCGGGGCAAGACCGTGGCGAATCTCTTCTTCGAACCGAGCACCCGCACCCGCACCACCTTTGACTTGGCCGCCAAGCGCCTGTCGGCGGATGTGCTCAACCTGAACATCGAGGCCAGCTCGGCCAAGAAGGGCGAGTCGCTCACGGATACGCTCCGCAACCTCGAAGCCATGCAATGCGACATGTTCGTGGTCCGTCACCAGACAAGCGGTGCTGCGGAGTTCATTGCCCGCCAGGTGGCGCCGCATATCAGCGTGATCAACGGTGGCGATGGTCGGCACGAGCATCCCACTCAAGCGATGCTGGATGTGTTCACCATTCGCCGGCTCAAGCAGCGTTTCACCCATTTGAAAGTGGCCATCGTGGGCGACGTGGCGCACTCGCGCGTCGCGCGCTCGGAGATCCACGCCCTGCGTATCCTGGGTGTGCCGGATATCCGCGTGGTGGGCCCCAAGACGCTCATCCCGCCGCGCATCGAAGACATGGGCGTGTCCGTGCATCACACGCTGGAAGAGGGCATCGCAGGCGCAGATGTCGTGATCATGCTGCGCCTCCAGCAGGAACGCATGCAGAGTGCACTGCTGCCCAGTGCGCATGAGTATTTCCGCGAGTATGGCCTGACCGCCGTGCGCCTGAAGCGTGCCGCCAAGGACGCGATCGTCATGCATCCGGGGCCCATCAACCGCGGCGTGGAGATCGACAGTGCGGTGGCGGACGGCGTGCAGTCCGTCATCCTGCAACAGGTGACCTATGGCATCGCAGTGCGCATGGCGGTGATGTCCATGGTGATGGCCACCCAATCCCTCACCTTCGGCAACGGACAGGGCAGCACCGATGTCGATTAGGCTGAAAGGTGGACTGACACTCGATCCGCTGGCAGGCACGCAGGCCAAGGCGGATGTGTTCATCGAACACGGCAAGATAGTGGCCGTGGGGCGTGCGCCGGGCGGCTTCAAGGCCAAACGCGAAATCGATGTCTCGGGATGTGTGGTGGCGCCGGGTCTGGTTGACCTCGGCAGCCGCTTGCGCGAGCCAGGTTACGAACACAAGGCGACTATCGCGAGCGAAGCGCGCGCGGCGGCAGCTGCGGGTTTCACCACACTGTGCGCGACCCCAGACACGCAACCCATTCTGGATACGCCGGCGGTGGCCGAGCAGATTCATCATCTGGCGGGGCTGGCGCGCGGCGCGCGTATCCGCTGCCTGGGCGCGCTCACGGTGGGCCTTGCCGGTGAAGTGCTGTCCGAAATGCATGCACTGAAGGCCGCCGGCTGCGTGGCAGTCACCAACCTCGAACGCACCATCAAGGACACCGCTGTGCTCAAGCACGCGCTGGCCTATGCCGCGAGCGCGGGCCTCACGGTATTCCTGCATCCCGAGGAATATTGGCTGGCGCGCCAAGGCAGCATGCATGAAGGTGCCACCAGCACGCGGCTTGGAGTGCCCGGCATTCCGCGCGCCGCCGAGATCATCGGGCTCCATCGTGATCTGACACTGGTGGCGGAGACGGGCGTGCGCGCGCATCTCTGCCGGCTCTCCACGGCAGAATCGATCAAGTCACTGGTGGACGCACGGCGCGCCGGCCTTGCCGTGACGGCGGATGTCGACCTGATGCACCTGCTCCACACGGACAAGGATGCCGGCCAGTTCGATGCCAACTTCCATCTGCGGCCCCCGCTGCGCGATCGCAGCGACCGACAGGCTCTGCGCCAAGGCGTGAAACGTGGCGGCGTCGATGCGATTGCCGCCAACCACGAACCACACGATGCAGACGCCAAGGCCGCACCCTTTGCGCTCACCGAGCCGGGTGTCTCGACGCTCGACATCTTTCTGCCCAAGCTGCTGTCACTGGTGACGGCGGGCGCATTCGACCTGATCACGGCGTGGCGTGCAGCAAGCCTGGCGCCGCATCGCATCCTCGGTTTGCCCGGCGGCACGCTGGCTCCGGGGGCGCCTGCTGATCTCTGCGTGTTCGACCCGACGCAGGAGTGGATAGCAGGCCCGGATACATTCCAGAGCAAGGGACTCAACAGCCCTTGTTTCGGCGAACGACTCAAAGGCCGCACTGTGCTGACCTTGGTAGAAGGCCAGGTGGTCTTTCATGCAAAGGACAAGAAGGCATGAGTGCGGCACGTGATCTTTCCCACCGCGACACCATCCTGCTGGAAGAGGCGGAAGTGCTGGAAGTGAAACATCACGCCGGTGAGCAGGTGGTGATGCGCCTGTCTTCTCCCGAAATTGCCGCCGCCTGCCAGCCGGGTGTGTTCGTGCATCTGCGCTGTGAGCCTTCCCTGCTGATGCGCCGGCCCATGTCCGTGATGCGTGCGGATGCGGCATGCGGCACACTTGAAATCCTGTTCAA
This sequence comes from Pseudomonadota bacterium, assembly GCA_039800485.1. Taxonomy (GTDB): domain Bacteria; phylum Pseudomonadota; class Gammaproteobacteria; genus CAIKBL01. Next base: position 1,056 of record JBDLQR010000315.1, on the reverse strand, counting down.
GGTGCATGGCCTTGGCACCGAAGCATTGGCGAAGCGGCAGGTGGGTGAGCGCCTCAGCATGATGGGCCCCATCGGCAAGCCCTTCCGTCTGGAAGGCTATCGCGCACGCCCGCTGCTCATCGGTGGGGGCGTCGGCATTCCGCCCATGATTTATCTGGCTGAGCATCTGCGCCGCGTGAAAGGGGTGCAGCCGCTGGTGCTGATGGGCTCCGAAGTGCCGTTTCCCTTCACCGCCCGCCCCTCACAGATCATGGTGCCCGGCGTGCCCTCGGAGGTGATCGCCGCCATGCCGCTGCTGGAGGACTGGGGGATCGCCAGCCGACTCGCCAGCCTGCAAGGCTATGCCGGGTGTTTCGAAGGTTATGTCACCGATCTGGCCGCACACTGGATTGGCGACAGTGGTGTCGCGCGCGATGAAGTCGAGATCTTCGCCTGCGGCCCTACGCCCATGCTGCGCGCCGTGCAACAGCTGGCGGCGAAGGCCGGCGTCCCGGCCCAGATTTCGCTCGAGGAATACATGGCCTGTGCAGTGGGTGGCTGCGCAGGCTGCACCGTGCGCGTCGAGACGCCGCAAGGTCCTGCCATGAAGCGCGTGTGCGTGGATGGGCCAGTGTTCGAAGCCGCGAGTGTGGTGTTTGGCTGAATGAGCGGGGAGCTTCAGTTTGGGCGGCTCCGCACTGTGGTCACGCTCAAGCGCTGAACGCTCAGCATGACGACCGCGGGCGCTCGGGAATGGCGGGCGTTCCAGGCACCCATGAAGATTCTTGTCTAGCGCTGGTGTTCCAACGCAAGCGGCCGATTCTGTCCCACGGGTCTGTTGAGATTCACCCTGTCTGCCGCCGAGCGTCCTGCCTTGTTGGCACTGCCGATGCTGACGGAACTCGATGACGTGTCCCGCATCTGGCCCAACTTCGGGTAACGCTGCTTGAAGAGCGCCTGCAGGACGGAATCCTTGTGGGTCATGAGCTCACGCCCATCAGCCCGGGACGCCACCCACTCCTCCCGGACAGCCTTGCGTCCTTCATCCAGGCGCCGATTGATTCGCGCCACAAATCC
>JBDLQR010000314.1:0-3169 GCA_039800485.1 Pseudomonadota bacterium | reverse complement strand
GAGGTGCGTAGGGTCGGTTGACTGGCCGCGGTGTGAATTCGCTTTTCCCAACAGACTGCGGCTTCCAGTGGCAACTCACAACGTTTACCGCTCTCAAGCATTTAACATAATATACATCGTCGCGCATTCGGTGCATACGGAAGGGGGCTCAGTTCACGCCGTCTTCTTCCTCAATCTCAACGGTCTCCTCCAGCAGCGCATCAAAGGAAGCCGCCGCCTGTGCCACGCCGTTCAAGGGTCCAGGTGCGTCCAGGGGGCGAAACACATGCCGTTGCAACTGCTGCAACCGGTCGGATGACTCCACGGCCAGTAATACCGCTTGCGGGTTCATCATCAGGAGGAAGGGGTTTGCCAGCGGGGGTGTGATCATGGTGTTTCTCCTGCAACGGAGGGCCATGATCCGAGTGCGGACACTTGGCGAGTCTGACTAAAGTCACTCTGCGTCCATGCGGCCGCAGCGGGCGTCTCGCTACCGGTGACGGACCGTCTCAGGCCCGTTCAGGGTCACTTCGCGGGGGCATTTGCAGGAGGCATCGGGACAGGTGGCTCGAAGCGCTGCAAGGCCTCCGCCAACTTGTCGCGCCCGGCCAGGCGCGCGAAATCGACCGCATTCAAGTCGCGCAGATTGCGACGCTTCGTACTGGCTCCATGAGCCAGCAGCGCGCGAACCGACGCCTCGCTGCCATACATCGCCGCCAGCATCAGCGGCGTCGTGCCGTTGGGAGACTCCGCATCCACCTGAGCGCCGCTCAGCATCAGAAACTCGATCACGGCGACCTGCGAAGGCAGCCCTGCGCTGGCCGCGTAATGCAGCGGGGTCCAACCAGTCCGCCGTACCGCGGCGCCCAGATGCACCAGGCGCTGACACCATTCGAGATGCCCCTTCAGCGCTGCCATCATGAGCGCGGTCTCTCCAACCGCGTTGACCTCGTCGACTCGAAGCTGGGGATCGGAGAGCAGCGCACGGGCTGCTGAGAAATGGCCCAGATTCATTGCCATAAACAACCCGCTTTGCCCTTTCGGGCTGAGCGAATTGGCGTCGAAACCTCGAGCGATCAAGGCTTCGATGGGCGCGGCCTCGTCGCGTTCAATGGCGCGAAAGAAGTCTTCGTAAGAGCCTGCGTGAGCAGAGAAAACCCAAATCGCCAAAAGGAGATGAGGCGTTTTCTTCAACATAAATCTGAGGAGAAGGATCAGCCGCGAATGCATGGATGAACTCACTCAGATGGGGCGGGTACGATGAGTCGTTGGTGATCAGAAGATGCAGCCCGCCTGGGCCGTCACGCGTGATGAAGCCCTGTTTGGAAAAGGCGATCAAAATTGTCGCTGGTCGCTTCTGCCACGGCTTGTAAAGGCAATTGCTTGAGCCTTGCCAGTTCGGCGGCGACGTGGGGCACGTAGGCAGGCCAGTTCGTCTTGCCGCGAAAAGGCACCGGTGCCAGATATGGGCTGTCGGTCTCGATGAGGCAGCGATCCAGCGGCACGAAGGCGGCCACCTCGCGCAAATCCTGGGCGCTCTTGAAGGTCAGGATGCCGGAGAAGGAGATGAAGAAACCCATGTCCAGCGCCGCGCGAGCCACCTCCATCGTCTCGGTGAAGCAATGGAAGACACCGCCCACGCCGCCACCACCCTCCTCCCTCAACAGGCGCAGAGTGTCTGCGCTGGCGCTGCGGGTATGAATGACCAGCGGAAGGCCTGTGAGGCGCGCCGCTCGGATATGGACCCGAAAACGCTCCCGCTGCCAGACCATGTCGGCATCGCTTCGATCACCTTTACGGTAGTCGTCTAAGCCGGTTTCGCCAATCGCCAACACGCGCGGCCGCCCGGCCCGCGAAACCAGGTCGTCCACGCACGGCTCTCGGACGCCCTCATTGTCGGGATGCACGCCCACAGTGGCCCAAAGTCGGTCGTGCGTCACTGCCAAGGCGTGCACGGCGTCGAATTCCTCCAGCGTCGTGCAGATGCACAGCGCCCTGTCCACGCGAGCCTCGGTCATGGCTTGCAGCACCTCGGGGAGGCGCTCGTGCAGACCGGGAAATGTCAGGTGACAGTGGGAATCGACGAACATCACGTCCAGGCCTGCTGGCCTTCAGCCACAAGGGCTTCCAGCAGCAGGGCTTCGTTCCAGGGATGTTCGGCGTGACGCATCACCCCCTGCAGGTGCTTGTACCAAGCCATCACGGCCCCGAGACGCGCGCCGGGCATCAGCCGCGCCACCGGGAAGAACCGTGGCATCCCCCCGCAGGCACTCACAGCCGCGTCATGGCAGAGTTTCTGCAGGGCGTCGACCGACCGGGGAACTCCCCAGTCCGCCAGCACTGTGGCGTCCCCACGTGCGACCGCAGCCGGGAGCTCGCTCCATCGCTGCGCCGTCAGTCCGTCGCGATGCCATTGCAGGGCGGCCAGGGGCTGTCCACCCGACGCATTCAGCAGCACCTCCGGTGCGGGGACGTCCTGCTGGGCGAGCCAGGCCAGTGCAATCGCCCGCGGGACGGGCGGGAGGGCTTGCTGCTGACAGCGGCTGCGGATGGTGGGCAGCAGCAGCGCAGGGTCCGTCGTGGTCAACAGAAGACGCACGCCCGGCGGAGGCTCTTCCAGCGTCTTCAGCAGCGCGCTGGCCGCAGCCACATTCATCGCCTCCGCGGGGTGGATGACGACCACCTTGCCGCGCCCTCGCCCGCTGGTGGTGACCACCCAGTCGATCAAAGCCCTCACCTCATCGATGCGAATCTGCCGGCTGGGCTTGCGCTTTTCGTCGACATCGACGGGCAGCCCTTCGGCCACCGCCACGGCTTCGGAGACCGTCACGCGCACATCAGGGTGCGTATGGGACACCACAAGGCGACAACTGGCACAACGGCCGCACGCAAGTCCTTGGTGTGCGGGAGATTCGCACAACCAGGACTGGGCGCAGGCCGTCCCGAATGCCAGGGCACCGCTGCCCGCCGGCACCTGGGCCAGCAAGGCATGCCCGCGCTGACCCTGAAGACTCTCGGTGACCCAGGCGTCGATCCAGGGCAGGCGCGCCGATCTCTCAGACATGACCGTTCTCAGCATGTCGCGCCCGACGTGTCTCGAACGCGTCCATGGCGTCTGCCCCGCCAACCCTGACGCCCAGCGTACGCAGGACCTGAGCGCGCACTTCCTCGAGGGACTGGGCGCCGTCGA
>JBDLQR010000313.1:0-3138 GCA_039800485.1 Pseudomonadota bacterium | reverse complement strand
CCCGATGCTCGAGGCGAGCCGCAAGCTCGGGACTTTTGGCCATGGCTACACCTACAGTGGCCATCCGGTCTGCTCGGCGGTGGCGCTGAAGACGCTGGAAATTTACGAGCGCGACCGGATCTTTGATCGTGCAGCAGCACTATCCGTGAAGTTCCAGGCCGGCCTGCGCAGCTTCGCGGATCACCCATTGGTGGGCGAGGTGCGCGGTGTGGGCATGATTGGCGCCCTGGAATTCGTCTCCAACAAGGCGACCCGCGCGGGCTTCAACCCACCCGGTTCGATTGGCACCTACTGCTTCGAGCGCTGTCATGTGCACGGACTCATCCCCCGCAATGTGGGCGATGGCATTGCACTGTGTCCCCCGTTGATCGTGACCGAGGCCCAGCTGGACGAGATCTTCGGCAAGCTCACGCTGGCGCTCAATGACACGCTCGACTACGTGACACGCGAAGGCTTGCTCGCAGCCTGAGCGGGCATTTGCTTACGCCAAGCCCCACCTGCCTGCAGGTGGGCGAGTTCTCACTCGAGATCCTCGCCATCCCCGGGACATCCGACGCACCGACCCTCGTGCTCCTGCACGAGGGCCTGGGCTGCGTTGCCTTGTGGCGGGATTTTCCAGCACGTCTGGCAACCCGCACAGGCTGCCCCGTCCTTGCCTGGTCCCGCCGGGGCTATGGCAACTCCAGTCCCCGTGCCTTGCCCTGGCCACTCGATTACATGCAGCAGGAAGGATTGGCGCTGTCTGGCGTGCTCGACGCCGCCGGCATCGGCGATTGCATTCTCCTCGGGCACAGCGATGGCGCCTCGATCGCCTTGGTCGCTGCAGGCAGCACCAGCGCTGCGCGGATCCGCGGTCTCGTCGTGATGGCACCGCATGTCTTCACCGAGCCGGGTGGCCTCGAGAGTATCCGAGCGGCAAGGCTAGCCTATGAGCAGGGTGATTTGCGCCAGCGGCTGCAGAAGTATCACGGCGCCAATGTGGATTGCGCCTTCAGGGGGTGGTCGGAATCCTGGTTGCATCCCGATTTTGTGGACTGGAACATCGAGTCCTTTCTGGCCGGCATTCGCGTGCCCGTGCTCCAGATTCAGGGCCGTGATGATCAGTACGGCACAGTGGCGCAGCTGGAAGCGGTCGCCAGCCAGGCCGGGAGCAAGGTCGCCACCCATGTACTGGAGGATTGCCGGCACGCACCGCAATTCGAACAGCCGGAACTGACCCTCACACTCATCGCGGCGTTCGTGGCGGAGCTTGCGCCCTGATACTGGCCAGTGCTGCGCTGATCTCCGCAATCACGAGGTCCGGACGCATGCCATGAACCTCATGACCACTGCCCTGCGCAATCACGAGATGGCCCTGTGGTGAGAGTCTGGACAGACTGCGCTGGCGTGACTGCCAGCGTGCCTCGGCGCGGGTGTCCGGGAAGCCGCGGGAGGGGTCGCGCGCGATCACCCGCAGCGGGATGTCCGGCAAAGGGCCGACAGCCTCGACCTCACGCGCACTGCGCGCGAAGTGAGTCATCTCATCCATCTGGGCGAACACGGCCTTGCGACGGGAGTTGAGGTATTTTCCGAGTGCGAAGTCCTCATTGAGCGGGGGCGCCTCGGTGCGCGGCGCCTGGGCAAACGGATGGGGAGCCTGTCCGCGCGCCGCGGCTTTCGGCAAGCCGGCTGCCGGATGTGAGCTTTCAACCAGAACCACACCGGCTACTTCCTCCGGGTATCGGGCGGCAAAGTACCGCACCGTGAAGCCGCCGAAGGAATGACCGACCAGCAGGTAGGGTGGGGGAATGGCGGCGCGCTTCAGAAGACGGCGCAACTCCGACACGGTCCGTGAAGTGGTGCGGGGCGCGGGGCCTGGATCGCTCCAGCCGTAGCCCGCCCGGTCATAACTGCAGACGCGCGTCTCGCGACCGATCACCGCCTGGATGCTGTGCCACTCAACCGACGCGCCTCCGATGCCGCCGTCGATGATCACCACAGGAGAGCCGCTGCCGACGCAGTGGTAATGCAGTCTGTGGGTTTCCACACTGGCGTACTTGCCCGGTGGCACCATCAGCTTGTCCACATCGAATGCCTGCGCAGGGCAGGCGGTCCACAAGGCTGCGAGGGCGAGGATCGCTGCCCGGCGCATCTCAGGCGAAGCGGCGCGCGAGGAACCGCATCAGGCCGCCAATCACCGGTAACTGGGCATAAAGCTCAGCTGCGGCATCCCAGTAATCGCGATGACGGATGACGCGTCCGTCATCGGCCAGTTGCAGATGCGACGTGCCATGAATGGTGCGCACCCGTTCCGGGCTGAGACTCTTGATACGGAACGTGAAATCCCAGATCAGAAAGACATCGCGGCCTTCCTGCACGCTCTGCCTGACATGAAAGCGGGGCTCGTGCAGGCGCTCGAACATGTCATGGAAGATTCTGGTGATGGCCGGCAGCCCCTGCACCGCATTGAAGGGATCCTGGAACTTCGCGTCCACGGCATAGAACTCGCCGAGAGCCCCGACCGTGGCCGGGGTCAGCGTTTCCCAGTAGGCGATGAGGCGGGCGAGGGCGGGGTCTCGGCTCACTGGGTGATTCTCCTCACGAGTGCAAAGTACCAACGGTAAGGCAGCAAGCGCAGCAGTTTGAGGGTTCGCGTAAACCGTTTTGGGAAATGTATCTCGAATTCGCCGCGGGCAAAGCCGCGCAGGATTTCGCGCGCAGCTTCCTCCGCCGTAATGAGGCAAGGCATGGGAAAGTCATTTTGCGCGGTCAAGGGTGTGGCAACAAAGCCGGGATTGATGAGCCACACACCAAGCCCGCGCGGTCGCACTTCGAGATAGAGCGATTCGGCTAGATTGATGACGGCAGCTTTTCCAGGGCCATACACCAGGCTGCGTGGCAGTCCCCGATAACCCGCGACACTGGAGACGAGTGCCAGCCCCCCCGCGCCCGCCGCAAGCAGATCCGGCAATACGCACTCAAGCACTTGCAAGGGGCCGTGGAGATTGACGCGTAACAGGCGTTCCGCAGCCTCCTGGTCGAGAGTGAAGGAACTCATCGGCACATAGTCACCCGCCATCACGACGACGAGATCGCAGCCGCCCCAGCGATCGCGCAATGTGTTCCAGGCCAACTTCAAAGCGTCCCCATCTGTCACAT
>JBDLQR010000312.1:0-5535 GCA_039800485.1 Pseudomonadota bacterium | reverse complement strand
CCGGCGAGTAGACCCGGAGCGCGCCTCACGCAGTGCGAAGCGCGGAGGGTCAAGCGGCGGGCGTTCCAACTTCGGGGCCGCAGCCCCTCGACGTGATCCCGGCATTATCGCGGCTGCACACCGGGCGCCCTTCCGCGGACGAAGTCAGATGTCCGCTGCAGGGCGTCCCGCTGCACAGCCGCTGCCACTTGGTGAGTCGGAATCCGCTCGCAGCAGGACCAACCGGCGATCAGACCCGGAGCGCGCCTCACGCAGTGCGAAGCGCGGAGGGTTGAGCGGCGGGCGTTCCGACTTCGGGACCCAAGCCCCAAGTCGTGCTCCCGGCGTTCCCGCAGCTGCACACCGGATGCCCTTCCGCGGACGAAGTCAGATGTCCGCTACAGGGCATCCCGCTGCGCAGCCGCTGCCACTTGGTGGGTCGGAATCCGCTCGCAGCAGGACCGACCGGCGCTAAGACCCGGAGCGCGCCTCACGCAGTGCTAAGCGCGGAGGGTTGAGCGGCGGGCGGGCCAGGACCCATGGATGCCCCAAGAGCCAAATACCGCACGATCCGGGCGCGTTGCCGCGCGGTACGGATTCCTTAAACTTGCACCCCCTCCTCATGGAAGCACGGTCATGCGCGTTACCCAGTCCCTCCTCAGAAACCGCCAGCAACGGCCGCACGCCATCGCCACGGAATGCGGTGACCGCATCAGGACCTGGGGCGAATTCGCAGACCGGGTGACACGGCTTGCCGGTGCGCTGCGCGCGCTAGGCCTAGGGGACGAAGGTCGCGTCGCGATCCTTGCCCTCAACTCGGACCGTTATCTCGAGCTGCTCTACGCCACACCGTGGGCCGGTGGCATGGTGGTTCCACTCAACACGCGCTGGTCCGAGGCAGAAATCGCCTACGCGCTGGCCGATGCAGGGGTGGGCATCCTCGCGGTCGACAGTCATTTCATGAGCATGGGCGAGGCGCTCCAGCGAGACAGCAAGCAGCCACTCACGCTGCTGGCCATGGATGATGGCCCGGATTCACTGGACAGTCTGGTCGCGCGGCATGCACCCATCGAGGAGCGTGGTCGCTCAGGCGATGACATCTCTGGCATTTTCTACACCGGTGGCACCACCGGTCGCTCGAAGGGCGTGATGCTGACCCACACCAACCACGTGACCAACAGCCTGCAACTGGTGGCGATGATGCAGTTGCCGGAAGGGATTTCCTACCTGCACGCGGCGCCCATGTTCCACATCGCCGATGCCCTGTGCATCTACATGGTGACCATGCAAGGCGGGCGGCATGTGATTCTGCCGCGCTTCGAGCCCGCCGCAGTTGCAGACACGATCGCGCATCGGGGGGTGAGCGACATCCTGCTGGTCCCGACCATGATTCAGATGTTGCTCGACCACCTGCAGGCCCATCCACAAGCCCTGCCCAGCCTGCAAAGGCTGTACTACGGCGCTTCACCGATTCCGGAGGCCACGCTGTTCCGGCTGTTCGAGACCTTGCCGGAATGTGTGCCTACGCAGCTCTACGGGCAGACCGAGGCCGCACCGATGATCACCGTGCTCGAGGGTCGCTACCACGTGAAGAGCGGACCGAATGCCGGACGCCTGCGCGCCGCAGGACGCGCCATCGCGTGTGTAGAACTGAAAATCGTGGATGAGCAGGATCAGGAAGTGCCGCGCGGCACGGTAGGCGAAGTGGTCGCACGCGGCCCCAACGTGATGAAGGGTTATTGGGGTATGCCGGAGCAGACGGCGCAGACGCTCCGCGATGGGTGGCTGCATACCGGGGATGCGGCCTGGATGGATGAAGAGGGCTTCATCTTCATCAGCGATCGGCTCAAGGACATGATCATCAGCGGCGGCGAGAATGTGTATTCGACGGAAGTCGAGAACGCGCTGTTCCAGCATCCGGCAGTCGCGCAATGCGCGGTCATCGGAATCCCCGACGCAAAGTGGGGCGAGCGCGTACACGCGGTCGTCGTGCCCAAGCCGGGCGCAGAGCGGGATGCAGCGGCCATCATCGCGCATTGCCGCGCCTTGATCGCAGACTACAAATGCCCCCGCTCGGTTGAGTTCAGGGAGGATCCGCTGCCGCTCTCAGGCGCGGGCAAAATCCTGAAGACCGAGCTCCGTCAGCCGTATTGGGCAGACCGGGTGCGCAGCGTCAACTGAGCGCGCTGCGTCCTCACTCGAGCGTGAAACGCACCAGACCCAAAGGGCCGTAGTCCACCTCGTACACGCCTGAAGCGCCGGGATGCAGCCCGGTGAGGTTGCCCGGAATGATGACCTGTCCAGCCTCGATGCGGTGACCTTCGGCGAGTGCGTATTCATTCACCACCCAGAGTACGCTGGCCCACAGATCAGGCCTCGCGCCCGTGAGAACCCGCTCGCCGATGATCTTGCCACCGTAGCGGGTCGTGACCGGCAACTGGTTCACATCCACGGTATCTGCCGCCACCGGAGCGCCCAGCAGAACCTTGCGGGTCGAAATGTTGTGCGGAATGAGCGCGCGCCTCAGGCGCGGCAGATCCTGTTTCATGGCCTCGAGGTCAGCCAGCGCACCATCGGGCAATTCGATGGCCGGCCGCAGGCGGCAGATGACAGCCTTGAGAGCCGTGACGTCAGCCAAACGCTCAGCGACAGGCTTGCAGAATTCGAACGCTATCTCTGCCTCCACCAGGGGCGACAGGAAGGTGTTGCGGGGTATGTCTGCCGGAGCCTGGAGGAGCCCTTCGGCGTAGAGTACCCCGCCGACCGGTGCCACCGGTATGAACCCGCCCTTGTAGCCTCCCACGTGCTGCCCGCCGGCCAGCCTCGCCTTGAGGTAGGCGCGCTGCACGGCCAGCAGATCCTCATCGCTGAGTTCCGGAAATTCCCGCGCCAGTTCCGGATAAGGTTCCTTGGCCGCTTCGGCTGCCAACAGACGCGCAGCCAGCGCAGTGGCATCGGGCACCCGGGAATCTGCAAGCCCCCCCAGCGACCACACAAGAAGAAAGACCGCGAAGGCGAATTTCATGACAACCCCTGCTTGTGACGCTCATGTCCGCTCGGCACTATACCAGCCGGGCGCACGAACCCTGCGCTCTTCAGTCTTACCCAGGGGATACCCCAATGACCTCAGCTGCGCACTCCGAGTTACCCCTGCCACCTCCACCCGGCCCCAGTCTGTGGCAAGCCTTGCGTGCCTATGGCCGCGACCCCGCTGCGTACATGCACAAACTCTTCCTCGAGCATGGCGAGGTCGCAGTGTGGCGAGGCCTGATCACGGTCTATGCACTCAACAATCCGGAACATGTCCGGCAGGTGCTGAGCCAGGCTCACCCCGCCTATACCAAGGATCTCTATGACTATCGGGTGCTGAGACAAACCCTGGGTAACGGACTGGTGACCAACGATGGGGAGGACTGGGCCAAGCAACGCAAACTGATGCAACCGATGTTTCATCACAAGGTTGTGAATGCCTTCGATGAAGCCATCAACGGTTTTACTTCGGCCCTTGCGCTGCAGTGGGACCAGCTGCGCCCGGACCAACCCGTGGCCCTGGAACGCGACATGAGCCGCGTCACTTTCCAGATCGTGGCATCTACCCTGTTCGGCTCCGCGATCGATGAACACGCGGGCGAGATGACGGACATCCTCGATGTCATAAACATCAACACCAAGACGCTCGACGCCTTCTTCACGCTCTATCCCCGGATACCGACACCGCACAACCTGAAATTCCGCAAGGTCACCTCGCGCCTGGATCACATCATCTTCAAGGTCATCAATGCGCGTCGCGCGCGCGGTGTGCAGACCCGCGACCTGCTGGATCGCCTGCTGTCCGCGCGTGATGAACAGAGCGGGCTCGGCATGGAGGAGAGGCAGATTCGCGATGAGGTCGTCACTCTGATGCTTGCCGGACACGAAACCTCGGCCACCGCGCTGCAGTGGACCTTCTACACTCTCGCGCAGTATCCGGAAGTCGAGTCAGAACTGCTGGAGGAGCTGGACAGGGTGCTGGGCGGCAGACCGGCCACGGCCTCGGATCTCTCGCAGCTCCCGTATCTCAAGCAGGTCGTGCAGGAAACCATGCGGCTCTTCCCGCCCGTGTGGGGCATTGCTCGCAAGAGCGTCGAGGCGCAGGCGTTCGGTGGGTACCAGCTGCCTGCAGGGGCTTACCTCGCCATCACGCCCTACGCGCTACATCGCCATCCTGAACACTGGCCCGAGCCGGAGCGGTTTGATCCCGCACGCTTCAGCCCCCAGAACAGCCTGGGTAGGCACCCGTACAGTTACATCCCGTTTGCCGCAGGCCCGCGCACCTGCATCGGTGTCGGCATGTCCATGCTGGAAATCCAGCTCATCCTGGCTCAGTTGCTGCAGCGCTATCGCGTGCGCATGGTGCCGGGCCATCCGGTCGTCCCGCACGCCACCATCACCTACCGGCCGCGCTTCGGCATGAAAGTCCTGATCGAAAAACGCAGGAGCACGCACTGATGACACGCCCGCTTCGTTTCGGCCTTTGGTACTCCCTGCGCAATCCGGCTCCGTGGCGTCGTCCGGATACCGAGATCTACGCCGGCACGCTGCGCCAGATAGCCTGGGCCGAGCAGATTGGCTACGACGACGTCTGGCTGACGGAACACCATTTCTGTGAGGACGGGCATGCGCCTTCCATCCTGCCGTTGGCCTCAGCGGTCGCGGTCGCAACCCGGCGCATACGCATCGGCACCAGCGTCCTGCTGTTACCGCTGCATCACCCGGTGCGCGTGGCAGAGGACGCAGCCACCATCGACATCCTGTCCAATGGACGCTTCGATCTGGGTGTCGGCATCGGCTATCGGCCGCAGGAATTCGACGGCTTCGGTATCAGTGTGAAAACCCGCGGCGCGCGGGTCGACGAGGGCCTGGCCATCATCCGGGCGCTGTGGCGAGGCGAAACCGTGGATTTTCACGGCAAGTACTATCAGGTGAAAGGTGCGACGCTCGCGCCGCGGCCGGTGCAGGATCCCATGCCACTGTGGGTGGGTGGCTTTGCACCGGCATCCGCCCGGCGTGCGGCATTGCTGGGCGATGGCTACATCGGTACCGGGGAGATGACCGAACTCGTCAGAATCTATCGCGAGACGCTGGCGGAACAGGGCAAGCCGGGGCCGGGGCGGGCCGCAGGCGGGCATTTCTGGCTGATCACCTCCAAGACCCCGTCCCGCACTTTCCAGCAGGTGGCTCCCCACGTGCTCTACCAGATCCGGATGTACAACCAGTGGCTGGGGGATGCGGGCCAGGCCTTGTTCCCGGAGGTCACGGATCCGGCACAGCTTGCCGAGATGGGCATCCTGTCGGTGGTCACGCCCACCGAGGCGACGGACATGATCGGGGCGTACGCTGAGGCGACGGGCATCGAGCGTTACTACACCTGGACGGTGCCACCCGGCATGCAAGAGTCCGCCATGGACGAATACCTGCAGCTTTTCGCGGAAGAAGTGATGCCACATTTCCGGTGAGGACTTAAACGTTCTTAACCCCCACCCCCGCCGTAGCTGGGATCATGTTTCGGCGGGGTTT
>JBDLQR010000311.1:0-2570 GCA_039800485.1 Pseudomonadota bacterium | reverse complement strand
GGGGTAACACGATCGATCACCTGCGGCGGGAGTTGGGCCTCGAGCATCAGGGGCTCATCGAAGGGAACGATGTCCATGATCTTCTGGGCCGGCTGAATCACCGCACCTACCGACTGTACTTCCAGCGCCACGACCTGGCCGTCCACTGGCGCACGCAGATCGACGCGCTCCAGCTCTTCAGCCACGGCCTTGAATTTTTCCCGGTCTGCCTGGATTTCCAGCCGGATCTGGGCGAGTTGCTCGTCGCCCTCCTTGCGGTATTCCTGCTGGCGCTGCACGGCCCGCGCATTGAGCTCGGCCACATCCCGTCCGGTGCGGGTGATATTGCCCTGCAGTTCCAGAATCTGCCCGCGCACTGCGGCGGCTTCGCGCTGGAGTTCGAGCTGGCGCGCGCGGGGAGCATAACCCTCCTTGACCAGGCTTCTGATCCCTTGCAACTCCTCGCGCAGCAAGGCGAGCTGGCGCTGGCTGCTTTCGAGTTGTCCCTGGTAACCAGACGACATGGCCTGCTGCCCGGCAATGCCGGCGCGTATGCCCTCGAGCTCCGCCTGCAGGGCGCGACGGCGAGACTGGAAAAGCTGCCGCTGCGTTTCCACCTGTTGCTGCACCATGGGGTCCTCAGCGCCCAGCACTTCGTCCGGGAAGACAATGGCCTCGGCACCCAGCTGCTCCGCCACGATCCGACTCTCCATTGCCGACAATCCCATGTAGTGCTGGCGCACCGATTCATAATTGGCGCGACTGGTCGCGGCATTGAGACGTGCCACCACCTCACCCGCCTTGACTGTCTGGCCTTCCCGCACCAGCACCTCACTCAGGATTCCTCCCGTCAGGTGTTGCACCGGCTTGCGCTTGGTATCCACCACCACCGTGGCGCTGGTGGGAACGCCCTCACCCAGCGGTGCGTAAGCGGCCCACACCAGAAAGCCGCCAAGGCCCAGCACGAGCACCCAGAGGCCGATGCGCATGGGGCGTGAGGCATCGTCTTCCGGCAACTCAGCGTCTGTGGGGGTGGATTTCATCGGCATGTTCATGGCAAGGGTTCCTCAGCTCTCCACCGCGGGATTGCGCGCCGGCACAGCGGCTCCCTTGGCGGCATTTCGCGCGAGCAGGGCTTCGCGCGGCCCCAAAGCCTGAATGCGGCCCTGGTTCAGAATCATCAGACGATCCGCCAGATTGATCAGCCCCCCGCGGTGGGAGATCACCACCAGCGTGCAGCCCTTGGCGCGCAAAGACTGCACTGCCTGCATGAGTGCGGCTTCGCCCGCATCATCCAGGTTGGCGTTGGGTTCATCGAGGACGATCAGTGCAGGTTCGCCATACAGCGCGCGCGCGAGTGCGATGCGCTGACGCTGACCTGCGGACAGTTGGCTGCCGGCCAGGCCCATCGGTGTGTCGTAACCCTGGGGAAAACGCAGGATCATCTCGTGCACATTGGCGGCCTTGGCAGCGGCGATGATCGTCGCAGGTTCGGGCGTACCGAAGCGCGCGATGTTATCGCCGATGCTGCCGTCGAAGAGTTCGATATCCTGGGGCAGATAACCCAGATGCGGACCAATCGCGGCCCGGTCCCAGTCTCCGATCGGCACACCATCCAACAACACCTCGCCCTCGGTGAGTGGCCAGATGCCAAGCAGACAGCGCGCCAGTGTGGTCTTGCCGGAACCCGACGGGCCGAGCACCACCAACAGTTCGCCCGCTGGAAGCTCCGCATCGAGTCCTTGCAGGATGGGCGTCTCGCGTCCCTCGGCGCGTGCAATGAGGCCGCGCAGCGTGATTTGTCCCTTGAGGGGCGCGGTCAGGGCGCGACCTGTACGTGTAGGAAAGGCGGTCAACAGCGTGCCCAAGCGTTGATAGGACAGTCGCGCCGCCATGAAGCCCTTCCAGCTGCCGACCAGCATCTGCACCGGCGCCAGTGCGCGCGCCATCAACATGTTAGAGGCAATGATGGCGCCCATGCTGATTTCACCGCGGATGACCAGCATGGCGGCAATGCCGATCATCAGTGACTGCTGGGAGTATTGCAGGAACTTGGTGACGGCCTGCACCCGCTGGTTCTTGTCCTGGTTGCTGGCCATGGCCTCGAGATGCGTCAGATGCATCGCGCGCCACCGCATGAAAAGACTGGGCAGCATGCCCATGGCCTCGATGGCTTCGGCATTGCGCAGTTTGCTTTGCACGAAACCGTTGCTGCGCATCCCCGCCTCCAGCACAGAAGTATGCAAGGCGCGCGTGTAGAGGTGTCCACCCCAGGCGGCAAGCACCAGCATCACCGCGAAGAGAATCGACGCAATCCCGAGCCAGGGGTGCATCAGCCACGCTACCGCGATGTAGATCGGCACCCACGGCGCGTCAAAAAAGGCGAACACGCCATTGGTGGAGAGAAACTGCCGGAGATTGGTGAGGTCGGTGAAGGCCTCGCCCGGGTTGCGCCCTGCCTTGTTGAGAGAGGCTTCGAAGCTCGCCCGGAAGACTTCGGTGTTGAGCGCGGCATCGAAACGGACGCCGGCGCGCACCAGAACCCGGGAGCGGGCCCATTCCGCGACAGCCATGATGGCAAAGAAGAACAA
>JBDLQR010000310.1:0-3504 GCA_039800485.1 Pseudomonadota bacterium | reverse complement strand
CGGGCTGCCTCCGTGATGCGATCCGTGCCGGACTGATGGGTATCGGCTGTCATGCAGGCGATGCCGCCGAAGGCCTCCACCGCGTCGAGGATGCGGCGGTCGTCCGTGGCTACGACGACTTCGGCGGCGCCACTCGCCGCCGCACGTTCCCAGACATGCTGGATAAGTGTCTTGCCGGCAATCTGCAGCAGCGGCTTGCCGGGGAGCCGGGTTGCCCCCATGCGCGCGGGAATATAGACCTTGAAGGTCACCGGCCGAACTTCTCCAGTTCTTCCTCGCTCAGTTCACGGGCCTCTTCCTCCAGCATCACCGGGATGTCATCCCGAATCGGATAGGCCAGTCGCGCGGCAAGGGAGATGAGCTCACCACGCGCCTTGTCGTAGATGAGCGGGCCCTTGGTCACCGGGCACACGAGCAGATCAAGAAGTCGCTTGTCCATTCTTCATCCTGTTCAACATGGCTTCCACCCGCGAGGCGAACACTTCCGGCAGCTCTGCCGTCACTGGCGCCATCCAGCAATTCGGCGAGGCGAACAGTTCGCACTTCACGGCGTCCTTCTCCGTCATGATGACGGGCAGCCCGTCACCGAACGCCAGATCCTGCGGCGTGAATGCATGATGATCGGGGAAACCGTGCGGGATGACCTTCAGCCCCTTGGCACGCAGGCTGGCAAAGAAGCGTTCCGGATTGCCGATGCCCGCCACGGCATGCACGGTTTCTTCCGCGAAGGTTTCGAATCCTATCGCGCGATCGGCCCGGGCCACGGACACCAGATGGGTCAGGATGTATTTCATCGCAAACTCACCGCGCCCCGCGATGCCGTTGGTGACGATGATATCCACCTCCTTGTTGCGGGACGCGGGCTCCCGCAGCGGGCCGGCGGGCAGACATTTGCCATTGCCATAACGTCTCACCCCGTCGATGACGGCAATCTCGATGTCACGTTCCAGGGCGTAGTGCTGCAGACCGTCGTCACTGATGAGGATGTCGCAATCGGCGTGCTCCAGCAGGGCTCTGGCACATTCGCCCCGATCCGGACCGACGGCGACCGGGCACTTGGTCCGCCTGGAGATCACGATGGCTTCATCGCCGACGGTGCGCGGATCGCTGTCCGGACGAACCTGTTGCGGCCAATGGTGCGCATGCCCGCCGTAGCCACGGGCGATGACACCCGGGCGGAAACCCATGGCCTTGAGGTAACCGGCCAGCCAGATCACCAGCGGCGTCTTGCCCGTACCCCCGACCGTGACGTTGCCAACCACGATGACGGGTGCCAGAGGACGATAGGAAGAAAAGACATGGTTGCGGTAGGCACTGCGCCGGATATCAATCGCGAGGCGGAACAGCACCGCGAGTGGTGTCAGCACCATGGCGGCCGGGTGCTTGCCGTACCAGACTTCGCTGGTAAACCGGTCGAGCGCCATGCGCGCCTTGAGCCTCAGGCCCTGCCCGTGTTCCGTGCTCATGGCGAGACCCGCCCCACGGTCGGGAAGGTGATTCTGGTCAGTCCCTCCATGCGCGCCGCATCCATCGCGTCCACCGCCCGCTGGAAGTCGGTTTCGCGGTCGGCGCTGATGATGACCATCGGGTCCCGCGACTCCCCCTTCGCCGCCTTGAGTGCCGCGCGCAGGCTTTCCATCGCAGTGTCGGGCAGCGGCTTGCCGCCCACGAAGAACTGGCCCTGTCGGTCGATCACGATTTCGATCGACGCAGGCTCGGTGGGGATGGGATGTTCGCTGGCGGACGGCAGCTGCAGGTCGATCTTCGACTCATCCACGAAACGGGTCGACACCATGAAGAAGATGAGCAGCAGGAGTACCACGTCGATCAGCGACGTGATGTTGACCTCGATGTCTTCCTGCCGGCGGCCCCGGAAATTCATGTCGGCTCTTGCGCGCGTTCGCCCTGCAGAACCTCGACCAGCTTGAGTGCTTCCTGCTCCATCGTGATGACCAGAGCATCGACCTTGCCGCGCAGGAAGCGGTAGAAGTACAGCGCAGGGATGGCCACCGTGAGGCCCGCTGCCGTGGTGATCAAGGCCTCGGCAATGCCGCCCGACAGGGCGCTGGGATCACCGATGCCGTGGGCCTTGAGCGCGGCGAACATCTTGATCATGCCGAACACAGTGCCGAGAAGTCCCATCAGGGGAGAGATGGCCGCGATCGTGCCGAGCGTATTCAGGTAGCGATCGAGATCATGCGCCACGTGACGACCGGCTTCCTCGATGCTCTCGCGGAGCACTGCGCGATCGTGCCCGCGGTTGACGAGACCCGCGGCGAGCACCCGACCAAGCGGTGAACCGATGCGCAGGGTATGGATGCGGTTCTCGTCGAGTTCACCCGATTTGAGCATCTGCCAGACCTGGGTGACGAGATTGGCTGGCGTGACACGCTTGGTCTGCAGCGACCAGAAGCGTTCCACGATGATTGCGGTGGCGAACACGGAGGCGAGCAGGATGGGAAACATCACCCACCCGCCGGCTTTGATGATTTCGAACACGGTGCGCGTGATCCTCTGGGAGCGGAGCACAACGCCCCGGCGGGCAGGAAAGGTATCAGACACCGTCAGGCGCGGAAAGGGCGGGCGGGGCTCGCTGGCGCGGATCAGGGCGATGGATCCCAATGGCGAGGCCAGCTGCGACGCGTACTTTCCACACGCGGACCCTCCGGCGCGAAAACGATGCGCAGCGTGCCCTCGTGCACCGTACTGAGGCTTGCGATGTCGAGCGCCTCCAGCCGTGTGAGCACTTCCGGTGCCGGATGAGCGTAGGGATTGCGGTACCCGGCAGAGATGATGGCCAATGCGGGTCCGACCGCTGCGAGAAATGCCTGGCTGCTGGAGGACCTGCTGCCGTGATGTGCGAGCAGCAATACCTCTGCCCGTGGTGCGCGCCCCGCGCGCAGGAGCGACCGCTCAACCTCCTCGGTGATGTCACCGGTGAGAAGAAGACTCCCTCCCCGGCCGGAAACCCGCAGCACGCAGGACGCATCATTGCCCTCACGCTGTACCCCTGGCTGCGGGTGCAGGATTTCAAACCGGACGCCCTCCCATTCCCAGGCCATGCCCCGCTCGCAACGTCGCGCGGGTGGCATGCCGCTGGCTTCCGGCTCGCCCCCAGACTCCGCCGCGATGGCCAGTGCCTCGTGCAGGCTCCCGATGCCACCCGCATGATCGAGATCCGCATGACTGACCATGAGCAGATCAAGCGCCGGGATCCCATGCGCGCGCAGCCATGGCAGGACCACCGCACGCGCCTGATCGCCCCCCTCTGGAAAGGCGGCACCCGTGTCGTAGAGCAGGGTGTGCCCATGCGTGCGCACCAGCACGCTGAGCCCCTGCCCGACATCGAACACCACGGCTTCGAACTCACCCTCCGGGGGCGGCAGCCGCACCGGCACCAGATAGAGCAAGCCGATGGCACACACCCAACACAGTCGCGGTGTGCGCAACGGTCCACAGGCCAGCGCCGCCGCCACGATGCCCAAGGGTACGAGGACGCCATGG
>JBDLQR010000309.1:0-5384 GCA_039800485.1 Pseudomonadota bacterium | reverse complement strand
TGCTCGGCATAAAAGGCGTCGATCTGCCGCCGCGCCTTGGGCCGCAGTTCCAGGAACTGGAAACCCATCAGGCAGCTCGCCGGGGCAATCGTCGCCACATGCAGCAGCCGCACGCAGGCCGAGAGTGTCTGCTGGCCGTCTGCCAGCGGGAGCACCATGGTCGCCTGCAACAGCGGGTGGTTTTCTTCCATGAGGCGGCCACCTGACGGATGAATGATCTGCGCAGTGGCCATGTTGCAGAGGATCTGCAGGCCTTCCGGCGACAGATTGCGCAGCGTGGCGGCACAGTGCTGGCCGTGGCTGTTTCGGAACGCGACCGGGAAGTCGCCGCGGATGCGCGGATACGCGCGCTGATCCTCAAAGTCGCTGTGCGGTCCGAAGTAGGCGGCCGACGCCTCCTGATGCGTCGTCCATCCCGTGGTTTGAACCAATGAGCTGCCCATGGCTGTTGTGCCCTCCTGCCCTGATGGCCTGCAATGGCCTGTAGGTACCAGACAGCGGCCGTGGCGGCGAGAGCTTGAGGACGCAGTGTCGGGGGCGATCGCCAGACTGAGCGGGTCGGGCTTCGAGCCAGGCTTCAGGGGCGAGGTGAGGTGGAGGGTGGCTGGTCGGTGACGAGAGTCTGCGCAAGCTCCGCCGCCGCTTCAACCTGGGCGGGACCCAGCCGCGCCTCGAGCATCGTTGCATTCTGGGCGGCGACGTTGAGACCGCCGCGGGTGGCGAGCTGGTACCAGGCGAGCGCGCGAACCGGGTCCATCTGCACGCCTTCCCCCTTCTCGTAGGCGCCACCAAGTGCATTCTGTGCGAGCACCGACCCCTTGCGTGCTGCGCGTTCCCACCACGCAGCGGCTGCGGCGGGATCGCGATTCATACCCATGCCGCGCAGATGCAGGATGCCGAGGTTGTATCCCGCGTCGGGCTCGCCGCCGGCCAACGCTTTTTCCCACCAGCGGTGGGCCGCCGTAAAGTCGCGAGGCACACCCTCACCGCGGAAGAACATCAGCCCCAGTTGCTGCGCCGACCGGGCACTGCCATGTGCTGCTGCCAGTTCAAACCAGGTGCGGGCCTTGCCCGAATCTGCGGGCACGCCTTCACCCTTCTGATACATCACGCCGAGATTGTGCTCTGCCTTGGCAAACCCCTGCGCCGCAGCCTTTTCAAACCAGCCGCGGGCGAGATCAGGATCGGGCACCGTGCCCCACCCCTCCGCATAGAGCACCCCCAGATAGAACTGCGCGATGGCCTCACCGGCCGCCGCGGGCCCCTTGAGGGCGGCGAGCGCTCGGCCGTGGTCTCCCGTCCTGAATGCCTGCAGGCCGTCTTCCAGAGCCGCGGCCGCATCAACGGACGGACCGTCAGCCGGGGCGGGGCCAAGCTCAGCCCGCGCCGCGGGCAGCGACAGCAGGAGCACAAGGCTGGACAGCAGAAAGAGGCGCATCGGCGAAGCTCCTGGGCGAGACCGGCACCGGTTGGGCGATGCCATGCATTACAATGCCGGCCACATCCTAAAAACCGGAAGTCCCCATGTCGACAGCGCGCTTTACCGGAACCGACTCCTACGTCGCGACCGACGACCTCATGATGGCTGTGAACGCTGCCATCACCCTCGCCCGGCCCCTGCTGGTGAAGGGCGAGCCCGGCACCGGCAAGACCATGCTAGCGGAGGAGATTGCGAGCTCGCTCAAGCGGCCGCTCATCCAGTGGCACATCAAGTCCACCACCAAGGCCGCGCGCGGGCTCTACGAGTATGACGCCGTGGCGCGCCTGCGCGACTCCCAGCTGGGCGACGATCGCGTGCACGACATCCACAACTACATTCTCAAGGGCAAGCTGTGGGAAGCCTTCGATTCCGAAGTCCAGCCCGTGCTTCTGATCGATGAAATCGACAAGGCTGACATCGAATTTCCGAACGACCTGCTGCAGGAACTCGATCGCATGGAGTTCTTCGTCTATGAGACGCGCGAGACCATCAAGGCCCGGCAGCGCCCGATCATCATCATCACCAGCAACAACGAGAAAGAGCTGCCGGATGCCTTCCTGCGCCGCTGTTTCTTTCACTACATCCGTTTCCCCGAGCAGGAGACGATGGAGCAGATCGTTCGCGTGCATTACCCGGACATCAAGAAGCGCCTGCTGCAGGAAGCGATGGAGTGCTTCTTCGAGCTGCGCGAACTGCCCGGCTTGAAGAAGAAGCCGTCGACCTCCGAGCTGCTGGACTGGATCAAGCTCCTGGTCGCGGACGATATTCCGCCGGAAGCCCTGCGTGAGCAGGACACCCGCAAGGCGATTCCCAAGCTTTACGGCGCCCTGCTCAAGAACGAGCAGGACATGCATCTCTTTGAGCGTCTGGTATTCATGTCGCGGGGGCGCGGTGCTCACTGAGTTCTTCTATCGCCTGCGCAAGGTCCAGATTCCGGTCTCCCTGACCGAGTTTCTGACCCTGATGGCAGCGCTCGAAGCCGGAGTCGCGGGCTTCAGTATCGATGACTTCTACTACCTGGCGCGCGCCACGCTGGTGAAGGACGAGCGTTTCTTCGACCGCTTCGACCAGGTCTTTGGCGACTACATCCGTGGTCAGCAGACCTTGTTCGAGGAGATCCTGGGCGAGATCCCGATGGAATGGCTGCAGAAACAGAAGGAGCTCAATCTCACGGAGGATGAAAAGGCGCAGATCGAGGCGCTGGGCGGTTGGGAAAAGATCATGGAAACCCTCAAGCAGCGCCTTGAGGAACAGAAGAAAGCCCATCACGGGGGCAACAAGTGGATAGGCACAGGCGGCACCTCGCCCTTTGGTGCCTATGGCTACAACCCCGAGGGTGTACGCATCGGGCAGAAGGAAGGCCGCTCCGGTCGCGCGGTGAAGGTATGGGACAAGCGCGAATATCAGAACCTCGATGATTCGGTGGAGCTCGGCACCCGCAACATCAAGGTGGCGCTCCGCAAGCTGCGGCGCTTCGCCCGACAGGGCGCGGAGGAGGAGCTCGATCTGGACGACACCATCCGCTCCACGGCCCACAAAGGCGGGATGCTGGACATCAAGCTGGTGCCCGAGCGCCGGAACACCACCAAGCTGCTGCTGTTTCTGGACGTGGGTGGCTCCATGGATCCCCATGTGAAGGTTTGCGAGGAGCTCTTCTCGGCCACGCGCACGGAGTTCAAGCACCTCGAGCACTTCTACTTCCACAACTTCATGTACGAGACGGTCTGGCGGGACAACCAGATGCGGAACAACGTGCGCTTGCCCACCCAGCAGCTGATGAACACCTACAGTGCTGACCACAAGGTGGTCTTCGTGGGTGATGCCACCATGAGCCCCTACGAAATCATGGCGGTGGGCGGCAGCATCGAGCACTGGAACGAGGAATCCGGCGCCACCTGGATGGCCCGGCTGCTGGCGCTCTACCCGCATGCGGTGTGGCTGAACCCCCAGCCCGAGGATTACTGGAGCTACATCCCGTCCATCGGCATGGTCAAGGAGCTGATGAGCGACAGGATGTTCCCCCTCACCATCGACGGCCTGGAGCGCGCGATGAAGGCGCTCAAGAAAGCCCACTGAACCGCGCCGAACAGGCTAAACGCGCACCAGTCGGCATTTTCTGCACGCGGGCCTACAGGAATGTTTCCCGCCCGACGCTAACTTCCCCGAACATCAGGGCGGACCATCCGCCCCCAACCGGAGGAGTTGCATGAAAACCAGTCGCAAGATTACCCGCCAGCCCGCCCGATTTGACGGGTATCGCGACATGAACGGGGATTATGTGCCCTTCACCACCTCGGACGAGGTTTTCCGGCGGGCGCGCAAGCTGGGCACCCGCGTTTTGCTGAGACTCCAACTGGGCCAGGGCGGCGAACTCGAAGGGTTGTTCTATACCAATGATGAGGGCTTGGGCACCTGAGCGCCCCGAGGGGGCCGTTATACTGGGGGAAAGCCAGAAGGCAGCCCCAGTGACAACCGATAAATCACTCGCTGACGATTTCAAAACCTTTGCCGCGCACCCCGAGTCCGTGCTCGAGGGTGCGCTGCTTGTCGCCCGTTTCATTGATCCGCAAACAGACGTTGCCGGCATTCAAAAGACCCTGATCTCCCTCGCTGAGCGGGTGGGCTCAGGGGCGAGTGCCCAACGTGTGCTCGCAGTCCTCCGCGATGACGGCTTCCGGGGTGCTGAGAGTTACTACGAGGCCCGCAACAGCGCGCTCGGCCATGTGCTATTAGCGCGTTGCGGCATCCCCATCAGTCTTGCGGTGGTGATTCTTAGCATCGCCCAACTGCTGGATCTGAAGGCGCAAGGCATCAACTTTCCGGGGCATTTCCTCCTGCTCCTGGAGCGCCAACTGGTGGATCCCTTTGCCCTGAAGGTGGTGGAGGGGGCGGCCCGGACACGACTCTATAACCAGGCTGGGTTACCGCCCGGTGCGCTGCTGCCGCCGGCAGATGCGCGCGCCATCACGCTGCGCATGTTGAACAATCTCAAAGGCATCGCCCTTGCCGCCGAGGACTGGTCTCGGGCACTGGAGTGCACCGACCTGCAACTGCTGCTCGCGCCTTCGGATCTCGGCATCCGCATGGAACGGGTGCAGCTCTGGGTGAGGCTCGGAGTGACAGGCATGGCGCTGCAGGAAAAAGCTGCCGCCCTTGCCCTCTGCCCCGATCCGCCCAGCCGGGCGCGCGTGGAGGCGCTGTTGGCCGGCGAGCAACGCGCGCAAACTGGAGCGGAGGCGCCGGGCAAGCTGCACTAAGCCACGCCTTCATCTTCGGCGGCCTGATTTACCGCGCCTTTGCACCTTGGCAACCTCAAGCCGGCCTCCGTCCGTGTTAAGGTACAACCGCTCAAAAGACGCCCTCCCCTACGACAAAATCTGAAGGAACGGAGCAGATCCCATGAAGGTGGAAGCAGTGTACGAATGCGGCCAGCTGCGTTTCCTGAAGCCTGTCACCTTGCGGGAAGCGCGGGTCAAGGTTGTAGTCGAAATACCGGATGAAGCTATCTCAAACAGCGATCCCTATGCGGGTCTTGATGAAGAGACCCTTGCCATGGTTGCCGCGCTGGATGCCATTCGCAACGCTCCTCCTCCAGTTGACGATGGCGATGAGGTTTCCGAGAAGCTCGCCCAGAGATTTGCTGCCTTCGCTTTGAGGAAAGACATCTGAACGTGGATCTGCTGCTAGACGTCAACATAGTTCTCGATATCTGCCAGCCCCGACCGCAATTTGCTGGAGCGGCATTGCAAGCCCTCGCGAAATGCCGTCGCGGCGGGGGCACGCTGTGGGTATACGCCGGCTCAGTGCAGACGCTACACCATATGCTGGGCAGAGGCTTGCTTGCCGACGCAGCAAGTGCCGGCGTGACCCTGTCACTTGCTGAAGCGCTGAGGCGAAGCGGCGC
>JBDLQR010000308.1:0-3783 GCA_039800485.1 Pseudomonadota bacterium | reverse complement strand
AGCGAGCCCTACCCTCTCGCGCCCTGGATCAACAAGCCAGCGTGGGCCGACCGCTCACGCGAGGAATCAGACGAAATGAGCTCCAGCACCCGCACCGAAGTTGAGCTTCTTGAGCCTGGCGAGCTCCTGCCGCTGTGGCACGTCGTGGCGCGCAACGACGCCATCGACAGCGGCAATCCCATGCATGATGACGAGACCGCCCGCAGGCTTGGCTTTGCGGGTGGTCTGGTGCCGGGAGTCACGCTCTATGGCTATCTCACCCACCCCCTCATGGCGCAACTCGGGGAGGCTTTCCTGGCGCATGGGCGCTTCGAGGTGCGTTTCCGGCGGCCGGTCTATGAGGGAGAGGCAGTGACCGCGCGGGTAGGTGTCGGGAGGAATGATGCCGGTGAGCAGGCCTTCGAACTCGAGCTCTGCAATCCCTCGGGAGAAGCCTGTGTTCTCGGGCGAGCCTGGATCCCCGCTACTGCGCCTCTTGCGCTTGCAGTGCCGGCCCCCAAAACCATGCCCAACCCTCGCATTCCAGCGACCCCGGAAGCGCTGGGCACGAACCCGGAATTGGGAACGCTCCACGAGTGTCTTGCGGAGGACGCGGGAAAAGCCTTTGCGTCAGGCTTGGCGGATGATCTGGCGCTCTATCGCGCGATTGTTCACCCCGCCTGGCTGCTGCGTCAGGCCAATCTCGTGGTGGACCGGAATATTGCAGTAGGGCCATGGATTCATGTCGCGAGTGATATCGAGCACTGCGGTGTCGTGGGGCTGAATGAGCCAGTTGCGATCCACGGCCGGGTGACCCAGGTCTACGCACGCAAAGGCAATGATTTTCTGGATCTGGAGGTGCTTTATGTCACTTCCAGACCCGTCATGCGGGTCCGGCACTCGCTTATCTACCGAGTGGCCGCTCCGACCTGACGCCGGCCGCTCACGCGGCCATGTGGGTGGGAATGCCCCAGCTCTTGAGTTCAGGCATGACCTTGGTGGCAAAAGTGCGCAGTGAGCGCTCGACCACCTCATAGGGCGCGCCGGCGAAGCGCACGACGTACATGGCATCGTAATCGCCAATGGTCTGCCGTCTGGCCTGCACTTTCTCCAGGATCTGCTGCGGTGTGCCCCAGGTCTGTCCGGCTACATAGGCTTCCGCGATGGCATCCAGCCCTGCGCCAGCGAGCGCCTTCGCGTTCTGGCCATACTCCTCATAACCCTGGGGAAAATGATCGCCCATCATTTCGTAATGGGTGATGAGGCTCATGAGATAGGTTCGCACGTATTTGACCGCGTTTTCCTGCGCGCGATCGGCGCTCTCATCGCAGACCATGAAGTCTATGAAAAACGGGATGGGCGGCGGGGCGTGATGATGCTCCCGGAACGCCTTGGCATAGGCCCTCACTTCTTCCCGGTGGGTTGCCGGATCCTTGTAGGAAAACTGCAGCATCTTGAGGCCCAGTTTGGCGGCCTCCAGGATTGAATCACCCGACATCGCCACCTGCATGGTGCGGCCCCTGAATGAACGGGTGGGCCTGGGCCGAAGTGGCGCCTCAGGTTGCGTGAAGTAGGTGCCCTGATGGTTCTTCATCGTGCCGGTTTCCAGGGCATCCAGAATCATGGGCACTGCTTCGTCGTAGCGGCCACGTGATTCGGCCATGGGAATGCCGAACTGGTCATACTCGCGCCGCGCCAGGCCCCGCCCGAGCCCAAGAACCAGACGGCCACCACAGAGCATGTCGAGCAGTGCAGCCTTCTCGGCAACGCGCAGCGGCTGCGTGTTCCACGGCACGATTACGGCGCCGGTCATGAGCTTGATACGCTTGGTCTTGGGCGCGAGATGCGCCAGATAGACGAAGTTGTCCGGGCAGGCTGCATAGTCCTCGAAATGATGCTCGACCATCCCGACCTGGTCGTAACCAAGTTCATCGGCCAGCATTGCACTGCGGATTTCCTCGTCATAGACCTGCGCCTCGGTCATGTCGCCGTAGCCATAACGCTGCGCGAGTTGTGCGATACCAATCTGCATGTCGTGGTCCTCCGTCGTATTCAGAATCCCTCCGCCGCCCTTGCTTCGAGTCC
This sequence comes from Pseudomonadota bacterium, assembly GCA_039800485.1. Lineage (GTDB taxonomy): Bacteria > Pseudomonadota > Gammaproteobacteria > CAIKBL01. The sequence continues at coordinate 1,719 of JBDLQR010000308.1, read as the reverse complement.
GCGACCGCGGAGAGTGCTTGGGTTGCAAACTGCGGCCAGGTGGCTGCGCCAAAACGGAGGGTACGGGAGAGTGCTGGAGGGGTCCATCTCGTGGTGGCCCTTCGTCTCGAATGCCCGAAAACAACGAAGGCCCGCATCGCTGCGAGCCTTTGATGTATCAGGTCGAATGGCGTCCCCAGGGGGATTCGAACCCCCGTTACCGCCGTGAAAGGGCGATGTCCTAGGCCTCTAGACGATGGGGACGGACAACCTTCGAGTCGCGGGCAGATATGGACTGCCCTGCGTGGAAACTGGTGGAGCTAGTCGGGATCGAACCGACGACCTCTTGCATGCCATGCAAGCGCTCTCCCAGCTGAGCTATAGCCCCAGTTTTCAGGTCGCTCTTTCTGCGTGGCTGGCCTGCAAAAAGAGAGGCGCGAAGTTACGCGAGGCCCCCGGGAGTGTCAAGCTAGAACCGACCGTTTCGGCCCGGTTCTGGCCACCGGTTTGCGGCGCCTCAGCCGAGCGCCGCTTCCAGTCGCGCGAGCGTGCGTTCCCGGCCCAGAAGCTCTAGCGTCACGTCGATGGCGGGTGATGCCGTGCCTCCGGTCACTGCCACCCGCAGGGGCTGGGCCACCTGGCCAAGCTTGAGCCCGGCCTGCCCAGCCACCGCCTCCACCACGCCATGCAGGGCGGCCTTGCTCCAGTCGCTGAGCGCGCGCAAGGCCTCGATGAGGGCCACCAGCACGGGGCGAGCTTCCGCGCCCAGATGTTTGCGCACCGCCTCCTCTTCCATCACCGCCAGCTGGCCGAAGAAAGGCCGGCTCTTGTCCACCATCTCCAGCAGCGTGCGCGCACGCGTGCGCTGGGCATCCAGCAGTGCATGGAGATCCGGGCCTTCGGCGGGATCGAGCCCCGCCGCGGCAAAGAACGGCGCGGTTGCCTCCACCAGGCGTGCCGTGCTCACACTCTGCAGGTACTGCTGGTTCACCCACAGGAGCTTGTCGCGATTGAAACTCGCCGCAGACTTGTTGATGGCCTCCACATCAAACTTCTGCACCAACTCATCCAGGCTGAAGATTTCCTCGTCACCATGGGACCAGCCCAGCCTGGCCAGATAATTCAGCAGTGCCTCGGGCAGAAAACCTTCGTCGCGATACTGGGTCACGCTCACCGCCCCATGCCGCTTGGAAAGCTTCTTGCCATCCGGGCCGTTGATCATCGGCACATGGGCATAGACTGGACGCTCGGCGCCCAGTCCTTCCAGGATATGAATCTGTCGGGGTGTGTTGTTGAGATGGTCATCGCCACGGATGACGTGCGTGATGCCCATATCGATGTCATCCACCACCACGGTCAGGTGGTAGGTGGGTGAGCCGTCCGAACGCGCGATGATGAGGTCGTCGAGCTCATCGTTGCTGAACACCACATCGCCATGCACGCGATCCGCAACCACCAGTTGCCCTCCCTGCGGCGTACGAAAACGCACCACCGGCCGCACGTCTGCGGGCGGGGGCTCGGTCCGGTCACGGCAGTGTCCGTCGTAACGGGGTTTTTCCTTGGCCTGCATCTGGCGATTGCGCAAATCTTCCAGGCGCTCCCGGCTGCAATAGCAGTGATAGGCCTTGCCCGTGTTGAGCAGCTGCCGAATGGCTTCGTGATAGCGATCGAAACGTCGGGTCTGGTAGTAGGGACCATCATCCCAGTCCAGCCCCAGCCAGGCCATGCCTTCGAAGATTG
>JBDLQR010000307.1:0-4077 GCA_039800485.1 Pseudomonadota bacterium | reverse complement strand
GTACTTGTACCAGCCGTAAACCAGCGAACGCCGAGGCTCCTTGTGAACCTTGGTATCGTAAATGCGCAGTGTTCCATTCACCGGATTCATCCAGAAATCGAGGTCATAGGCTTTGTCTGGGTCGCTGGCGGAGACGAAGTCAGTACAGGCGAAGTACGTGGTACCGTCGATGCGACGCACCGGGTCGTGGATTTTCACGAATTTGAGGGCCAGCTGTTCACCAGTGTGGCCGTCCTTCAGGCGGAATACACCCTCGGCGTCCACGTTGGCTGCCACATGCGCAAGCATGGCGGCCTTGATGTCATCGACATAATAGGTTGGGGCGTTGCGATCAGGCGTTGGGGCCTTGATGCTGTCATCCGCCTGAACGCCCGGTGACAGCAGGAAAGCCAGGCAGATGGACACGATGCGATGCATACGCGGCGCTCTGCCCGGCATTCGAGGCGCTTACTTCTTCTCTTCGGCGGGCGCGCCACCGTGCTCGCTTTTGGCTGCATCAGCGGCAGGTGCCTGTTCTTCGGCCGGGGCGCCGCCATGTTCTTGGGCAGGGGCACCACCATGTTCGCTGCCATGGTTGTCGGCGAAGACAGTCAGGGGCAGGCAGAGCAGCAGCAGGGAAAGCAGTTTCATGAAGGACTCCTTGGAATCAATTTGGTGACTCGATAGCCGTCCAACGCTACTACAGGTCAGCGTTGGCTGCCAGCCGGGTATGGGGGCTCAAGCCCTGGGCGAGGCTGCGAGATCGAGATTACGCCGTCTGAAAGGCTCTTCCACCCAGCCGCGGAGCGAGAATGCGGTATCGCGACCCTCCGGCAGCCCAAGGCTGCCTTCCCCGCGCGTGGTGGCGCCGCCCTCGGCAGGGCGGGCATAGCTGCGGAAGATGGAATCCCACGCACTCAGGATGGTGGAGAAGTTTGCGTTCCCGAAGTGCTGATCGACTGCGTGGTGGGCGGCGTGAAAACGCGGTGTGACGATGATCTTGGACAACCACCGCTCGATGCTGTCCGGGAAGTCGATGTTGCTGTGATGGAATTGCGCGCAGAGGCTGACCAGTACCTCAAACAGGAACCAGGCCATCACGCTCGGGCCCCAGATCAGGATCCAGCTGGCCTTGGCAATGAAGGACAACAGCAGCTCCCCGGGGTGGAAACGCAATGAAGTGGTGACATCCATCGCGGTATCCGCATGGTGACCCTTGTGGAAACGCCACAGGAAACGCACACGGTGATTGGCCCGGTGCCAGAGATAGTCGAAGAAATCGAGCACCACCAGCGAGGCAACAATCTCCATCCAGCCATGCAAGCCCAGCCAGCGTGACAGACCCCAGCCTTCCTCCTCCACCTTTACCGACCAGAGCAGGAAGGGTACGAAGGCCAGAATCCGGATGGTGAAGATATTGAGCACTGCCAGGCCGGCATGAAAGCCGAGGCGGCGCAGACGCCCGGCGGCCCAGGCGCGCGCAGGGAAGAACGTTTCAAGTCCGAAAAATGCACAGAACCCGCCGATGAAAATGGCGAGCTTGGCCGTGTCGAGATTGAATTCCACGTGACTGCCCTCCCGAAACCGTACCGCCCTTGATCCAGGGCAGTTGGCATATTCCTGATTCTGCTCTAATCATGACCCTGAAAGCCACTTCATGAACTGCAGGAGCCCGCATGTTCCCTGAATACCGTGACCTGATTTCCAAGCTCAAGCATGTCGATATGCACTTCACCCATCTGTTCGACAAGCACAACGACCTGGACCAGAAAATCAAGAACATGGAGGCCCATATCGAGCATGGGACCCAGGAGCAGATCGAGAATCTCAAGAAAGAAAAGCTTCATCTCAAGGATCAGCTCTACGTATACCTCAAGAGCATGGCGGCCAAGCCCGGCGGGAGCTGAACGCGAGTCCCCGTCAGGCCCCTTCGACTGGTAGGATTTACGTAAATCGAGTCGGGGGTCGCAGTGGTCCGGCGCCTTGGGGGAATCTGGTGCCGAAATCAAATCTGTGGCTACGTCTGGGCCTACTGGTGCTGGCCGCCCTCCTCGGCGGTTGTGATCAGCAGCGCCTGACCATCACCAAACCCGAAGACGCCACGCACGCCCGGATTGGTGTCATGACGGGATCCGTGGGCGAAGCGCTCGCCGCGGCCCGCTTCCCGGAAGCTCAAATCAAGAGTTTTGACGACATCATGGATGCCGTTGCAGCCATGCAGTCCGGTCAACTCGACACCGTGATCACCGGTTACCCCACGGCCTTGCAGGTGAGCAAGAAGAACCCGGGGCTCATGCCCTTGCCCGACCACCTGACCGACGAAGACACGGCGATCGCGCTGCGCAAGGACAGCGCCCACCTGCTTGCCGAGGTAAATGCCATTCTCAAGGAGTTCCGGGCGGACGGTACCCTGGCCTCGCTGGACCGACGCTGGTTCAAACCGGATCTGAGCCCGTACGAGGAACTGGTGATTGATCTGCCTGCGCGGGGAGAGCCGCTGCGCGTAGGGGTCAGCGCGACGCGTGAGCCTTTCAGCTTCGTGGACAAGGATGGCCGGGTCACCGGTCACGACGGAGAACTGGCACGCCTCATCGCCGCGCGTCTCGGGCGTCCGCTTGAATTCTCCAACATGAAATTCATGGCGCTGATCCCGGCCCTGCAGTCCCGCAAGGTGGATCTCATCATCACCGGCATGACAGCTACCCCCGAGCGTCGCAAGGTCGTTGATTTCTCCACCCCTTACTACGCCAACGCGCAGATCCTGCTGGTCGCAAAAGTCGCTACGGGCAGCGCACCCGTGGCACAGATTCGGAGCCCGGCGGATTTTGCGGGCAAGCGTGTCGCGGTGCTGCTCGGCTCAGCCCACGAGGCCTGGATGCGGGACCACCACCCCGAGGCTGAACTCCTGGAATTCCAGAATGCGGCGGATGTGGTTTTGGCGGTGACTTCCGGCAAGGCCCATGGCGGCTTGATGGATGCCGAACCACTGAAGGAAATCCTCGCTGCCAACCCGGCTCTCGCCGGCATGCAACCCGCGCTTTTCAGCTTCCCCGTGGCGGTGGGCTTTGCTCGTGAACAAGAGGACCTCAGGGACGCCTTCAATGTGTTCCTTGCCGCCCTCAAAGCCGACGGCACCTATCAGGAGATGCTGGGACGCTGGATGGAGCGCAAGGAGACGGCCTTGCCGGAAATCCCGGTTTCCGCGGAAGCGGCACCCTTGGTGCTCGGCACCACGGATGTGGGCTTGCCTTTCGCCGCCGTGGTGGACAACCGCATGGTCGGTTTTGATATCGAGCTGGCGCAGCGCTTTGCCGCCAGCCAGGGACTCCGGCTGGAGATTTCCAGCATGGAATTCGCGTCGATGATCGCTGCGGTGGCAGCCGGCAAGGTGGACATGATTTCGAGCTCGATCTACGTGACAGAGGAGCGCAAGAAGCAGATTCTCTTCGGTGATCCCTACTTCGAGATGGGGACTCAGTTCTTCGCGACGAAAACCACCTTGGGCATGGCAGGCGCCACGGCAGCCGGGACGAAGGAGGAATCCCTGGTCGCGCGCACCGTCGCCGGCTTCCGCAACAACATCCTGCTGGAAAACCGCTACCTGCTCATCTGGGATGGCCTCAAGACCACGGTGGTGATTTCCATCTTTTCCACCCTCATGGGAACGGTGCTGGGCGGGTTGGTCTGTTTCATGCGCATGTCATCCAACGGTGTGCTCAATCTTGCTGCCCGGACTTATATCAACCTGATTCGTGGCATGCCCGTGCTGGTGTTGCTCATGCTCATCTTCTATGTGGTCTTTGCCTCGGTCAGCATCAATCCGGTGCTCGTGGCGGTGATCGCCTTCGGCATGAATTTCGGCGCTTATTCGGCTGAGATATTCCGCGCCGGAATTGAAAGCATAGACAGCGGCCAGAGCGAGGCTGGCATCGCGATGGGATTCACCCCGGTACAGACTTTCCGCTTCATCGTGCTTCCCCAGACTGTGCGGCGCATCCTGCCAGTCTACCGAGGCGAGTTCATCTCGCTGGTGAAGATGACCTCCATCGTCGGCTACATCGCTGTGCAGGACCTGACCAAAGCCAGCGACATCATCCG
>JBDLQR010000306.1:0-4610 GCA_039800485.1 Pseudomonadota bacterium | reverse complement strand
GCCGGCCCATCGGATTGAGTTGCAGGAATTCGGGGAGTTGGTTCTCTCCCTTGGACGAATCCACCACCTTCGTGGGGATCGTCACGCCCTTTTCGGCCAGGAGGATGCGCACGCGGCGCGGGTGCATGCCGGCGGGCAGGTCGTACAGGATCATGAAGGTCTCCTTATGGCGGGTCTCATCGGGTTGCGCTCAAGTGAGCCTGAAGTGCTGCAGCGCGTGGCGGCCGATGGGCTCGCCCCATTCCTGCACGAAGTGCCCGGCCTGCGGGATGAGCAGGGGCGGTGGGCACTGCCGAATCTGGGAGGCCAGGCGCCGCATCACCGGCTCACCGAGAACCGGATCGCGTTGGCCAATGGCCAGCAGGCTCTCGCCCGTCCAGGACTGTTCGAAGAACTGCGCCGCCTGCCGGCCGATGTCCACGCCTTCGGCTTGGTCGGAGTCGGGCACCATGTTGGCGAATGCAGCCAGTGCCGCCTTGTGCAACGCATCGGGAAAGGGCGCGTCGTACGCGGCCTGTTCAGCTGCGCTCATCTCAGGCCGGCCACGGGCCAACAACCGCCCGACCGCCAGATCGGGCGTGCGGTTGCAGTACTCCCGCCACTGCAGGAAACCCTCGGAAACCTCGCCCAAGGGCAGCATGGTGTTCATGGCCAGCAGGCGGGTGAACCGTTCTGGCATGGCCACCGGCAGTGTCAGGCCGAGGATGCCTCCCCAGTCCTGAACCACGAGCAGGATGTCGCGCAGATCCAGATGCTCCACGAGCCGGATCAGAAACTGCCGATGGGTGGTGTAGCGGTGAAACGCCGCATCGGCGGGCTTGTCGGACCGGCCGAATCCGATCAGGTCGGGCACCACCACGCGCAGGCCGGCCTGCACGAACACCGGCATCATCTGCCGATACAGGTAGCCCCAGGCGGGGTTGCCGTGCAGCAGCAGGGCTGTGGGGGCTCCAGTGCGGCCGGGCTCATCGACGCAATGGATGCGGATCCCCTCGAAGCCCGGGAGGTCGTCGATGTAGTGGGGAGCCCAGGGCCAGTCTGGCAGGCTGTGGAATCGCTCGTCGGGCGTTCGAAGGAACATCGTTCAGCCGCTTTCGTTCAGGGCGCTGGCCGCTCGCCGAAGGCGGTCAGCAACGACCGCCGGGAGACCGGTCCACCTTGGCCCGGATGGAACTCGTGGGCGGTGCCATGTCAAACCGCCGCAAGACACGGGCAACTTTACAAACTGATGTGATAGGTGTCAACATAACACCCTGGACTCGACCCGATGACTCGTCGGGCTGGGATCGAGTCGGCGGGTTCCGCTTGATCGAGGTGGAGATGATGGTGGATGCTTCTGACACTTCAGCCAAGGATCATGTGATCCTGGAACCGACTTGCCTCGGCGGGGTGCTGCCGGCTGCCGCTCGGCATTTCGGAGATGCCCCTGCGCTCTTCTTTGAGGGGGAGTGGTCCAGTTTTCGCGAACTGGACCGAGACAGCAGTCGCTTCGCTGCCGCCCTGGTGTCCCAAGGCCTACACGCCACCTCCAGGGTCGTGCTGCATGCGCCCAACTCGCGGGACTGGATCGTCGCTTACTACGGGGTGGCCAAGACCGGCGCTGTCGTGGTTCCCGTGGACGCCATGCTGACGCTCGATGAGGTCACCTACATCATCAAGGATTGTGGCGCGGCGGCTCTGATCACGGGATTGGCCGACCCGTCCGCCATCAGGCAGATTCAGGCTGGCACATCCCTGTCCATGGTCGTGCTGTCCTTTGAAGCGGCGACCGTCGAAGGTGGGTTGCGCCAGTCGGATCTGGTTGCGGCTGGCAGCGAGGATTTTCATTTCGTCGACATCGCGCCCGATCAGCTCTCGAGCATCAGCTACACCTCGGGAAGCACGGGCAAGCCCAAGGGCACCATGTTGTCTCACCGAAACATCCTGCTGAGTGCCTCGCTGACCGCCAAGGCTCACGGCCGGTCCCGCCGGGATGTGTTTTTGTCGGCCCTGCCCTGTACCCATGTGTATGGTAACGCCATCATCCATGCCAGCATGCTGGTTGGGGGGCGCTTTGTGTTGCTGCGCCGCTTCGATGCCGAAACCACCCTGGAAGCCATCGCCACCCACCAGGTCACGATGTTCGAGGGCGTGCCGACGATGTACTTCCGCCTGCTGTCGCACTCGCGTTTGTCCGTTCATGACGTCCGTTCGCTGACGCTGTGCACCGTCGGGGGGCAGTCGATCCCGGAAGAGACGATCACCGCGGTGGAGCGGGTCTTCGGCTGTCCGTTGCTGGAGTTGTGGGGGATGACCGAACTCGCCGGTCCGGCCGTGACCCATGACCGGCACCGCAGAGGCCCGGTGGGCTCGATCGGCCGACCGCTGCCGGGCATGGAGGCTCGTGTCGCGCCCATTGAGTCCGCTGAGGATGGCGGTGACGCGGAGGCCGTCCGGCTCGGAGAACTCTTGATCCGAGGTCCCCTGGTGATGCAGGGCTATCTCAATCGTCCGGACGCCACGAAAGAGACGATCGATGCCGATGGATGGCTTCACACCGGAGACCTTGCATCCGAAGACGAGGAAGGCCATCTGTACATCGTTGGCCGCACCAAGGACATCATCATCAGCGCGGGCTACAACATCTACCCGGCTGAAGTGGAGCGCGCGATCTCGCAGCATCCGGCCGTCGCCATGGTGGCGGTGGGCAAGGTTGACGATGTGGACAAAGGCGAGATTGCCGTAGCCTACGTGGTGCTCAAGCCTGATTGCACCGCCTTGGCGGGCGAAGTCGAGCAGGCGGTGCGCGACAGGCTCGCCCCCTACAAGGCACCCAGGCGCGTCGTTTTCGTTGAAGATCTGCCGAAGACAGGTTCGGGCAAAGTGATGCGGCACCGGCTCAGTGAAGCCAAACCAATCGAGCTACCGGCACCTGTTGTGCTGCCACCGCCGAGCTATCAGTTTGTCCGGGCGGAGGTCCGGGATGGCATCGGGGTGGTGACCATGCACGGCCCCAAGGGGATCAATGCGCTCAATGAAGCCTTCATCTCGGAGATCGCGGATGCGCTGCACCGCATGGACCAGGACCGAGGCGTTCGTTGCATGATCCTGCGGGCCGGCACCCTCCAGTACTTCTCGGTGGGGGCCGACATCAACGAAATGGCCGCACGGACGTTTGTCAAGGCGCTGGACGACGACTTCTTCACCGTTGGCTGGTCCCGGATCGCCCAGTGCAGGAAACCGTTGATTGGGGCTGTCAGCGGCCTGGCGCTGGGTGGTGGATGTGAGCTCGCCTTGATGTGCGACATCATCGTGGCCAGCGATACTGCTCAATTCGGGCTTCCTGAAGTACGCCTGGGCATCTTTCCGGGTGCCGGCGGCACACAGCGTCTGGTGAGGCAGATTGGCAAGTCCAGGGCCATGGAGATGATCCTCACCGGCGATGTTCAGTTGAATGCGAATGAAGCCCTGGCGCTGGGTTTGGTCTCCCGGGTGGTTTCTGAGGGCGAGCTCATGCACGCGGCCACAACGCTCGCCCAGAAGATCGCAGCGAATTCCATGATGACGGTGCGCATGGCCAAGGAATCGATCAATAGGGCCTATGAATCCTCCTTGGCCGAGGGGCTGCTGTTCGAGCGGCGCTTGTTCTACGCCTCGCTGGCCACGGAAGACAAGCTGGAGGGCACGCGCGCCTTCCTGGAGCGGAGGCCACCCTTCTTTGGCGATCGGTAGCGCCCAATCTCCAAGAGTGCATTCCTGACCGCATCAACCCCACCATCCAAACCGGCGGACGACCATGGTCATGTTTGAACGGTACCGACAAGACCGGGCACTGGAGCTTCTTCGGCAGACAACCCGGCGCCTCATGAGCACATTGGGCGAGGTCAATGCGCAGAGCCTTGCAATCAAGTTGATCGACCAGTACGAGCGGTTGGACGCGAAGCAACGCTCCCGGTATTTTGATTTTCTCGCTTCAGATTTCAATCCCGAGTCTGCCGAGGTCAAGGCCGCGGCAGAACGATATGCCTGCGATTCCAGCGCGGCGAACCTGATCGCGCTCTTTCACGCGGTGGAGTCGCCGAGGCAGGAACTGCTGCGCCGGATCAACCGGGCGCCCAATGGCACGCACTCGATCGTGAAGATGCGCGAGGCGATGTTGCCGCTTCTCAAGGACAACCCGTCCTGGGTCTCCACCGATGCGGACATGCGCCACCTCCTGGGTTCTTGGTTCAACCCAGGTTTTCTGGAATTGCACGAGGTCACCTGGAGTTCCCCGGCGCTGCTACTCGAAAAGATCATCCAGCACGAGGCTGTCCACGCCATCAATGGCTGGGATGAACTGCGTCGCCGCCTGCAGCCGGATCGGCGCTGTTATGCGTTCTTCCATCGGCAGTTGCCCGACGAACCGTTGATATTTGTGGAAGTGGCGCTGATGCCAAACATCGCGCGTGAAGTCAGTGGGCTTCTCAGCAAGGACGCGCCGGTCGGGGATCCCAGGACCTTCAAGGCTGCGATCTTCTACTCCATCAGCAACTGTCAGCCAGGTCTCAAAGGCGTGTCCATGGGCAACTTCCTCATCAAGCGGGTGGCTGAAAAATTGGCCCGTGAAATGCCCACCTTGAAGACCTACG
>JBDLQR010000305.1:0-4335 GCA_039800485.1 Pseudomonadota bacterium | reverse complement strand
TTCGTCGATGAGCCAGAAACCGCCGGGCTTTTCCGGGGTGCCCTCATTGTCGTAAAGCTCCCAGTAAAGCACAAACGGGCAGCCCCATTCCATGGCGGCAAGCATGACCTCAATGCTCTTGCGGTTCTGCTCCTCGGGCGTGTAACGCCGGGCGGGGAAACCGTATTCGCCAATGAAGACGCGCTTGCCGGAGATGTTAGGCCTGGGCCTCAGCCTGGACTCGATGTGATTGAGCGTGGCGAACAAATCCTCGCGAATGCCCCGCTGCAGGCTGTCGTAGGAGGAGTAGCTGACGAAATCGACATCGACCTGCGGCAGGATGTCGTTGGTCAGGCACTGGCCGCCCTTGAGGAAGGGCTCGACCAGGTTCGCCTCGGTGTAGTGCCAGACTTCAACATCCTGATGCGGCGTGTCACGCTTCGCATCATCCACGGCCTGCTGGCGAACCTTGAGCCAGGCGATGAAGTTCTCGCCAAAGTGTTCCGGAAAGGGCTGCTTCGGGTCAAAGTGCGGCCGCAGATGCCAGTCGCCCTCCCAGTGGCCAAGGTAGAATTTCTTGCCGGTGCCGCTGTAGGTGCGCAGCAGATGCGCGGCAAGGTCATGCATCTCGCGGTACTCCAGGTCGCGCTCCGCCGGTTTGAAGGTGCCCGCACTGCCATGCGTGGTGAGGGGATAGGCCCAGAGGAAGAAATGGGTGAACGGCATGTCGAGCACCGCGCGATGCGCCGGCTCTCTCCCGGCAATGTCCGTTAGCGTCTTCAGACCCGGATCGCATTCCCGCACATTGACCTTCGCCTTGCCAAAGCAGGCCTGCTTGGAGATCGAGAACTTCATGATGCCCGACCCAAGCCCGGCGATGAGCCTGGCGCTCTCCAGCAGGGGCTCGTCCTGCGTGAAGTGGTAGCGTCCTCCAATCGCCTGCGTGCCGAGGATCAGGTTGGAAGGTTCTGCAGCCCACGAGGAGCAGTCCGCCACAAACGCCCATGCCACGAAACACAGGCCGCCATGAAGGATTGGGCGCACGGAAGACGCCAGGAGATGCATGAACCTCTTCATGGAAGGGTTGAACTCACATGGATGTCATCCAGCTCGATGCCGGCCTGGCCGCCGTTTTGCATCCAGAGCAGCTTGCGCTTGGCAGCGTTGAAGTTGGCACGCCTGAGCGTTTTGGACCAGGTCCGCCCGTCCAGGGTGATGACCACCTCCTCGCCGCGAAAAACAAGCTTCACCTCACGCCAGGCACCGGCGGTCAGATCCACCTTTTCGAGCGGCAGGAACTCGTTCAAACGGTAGGCGCCGCTTTTGGGATCGGCCGGGCGGCCGGTCTTCTGCCGACTCGGATGGCTGGCATCCTTTGAGTGCGCATCGACCTGCAGCTGCACGCCCTCACGCAGCAGCTTGACGCGCAGCATGTGGTCCTCGCTGCCGAAGCCGTCATCGCCATCCACAAAGAACCACAGCCACCCGCCCGCCGCGAGATGGCGGTAGCGGAAGGAGATCGTCAGGTCCCTGCCATCGACCGGCAGATAGACCATGGGCGGATACTTGCCTCCGCTGGCCCCCCGCGTCCACAGCACGCCGTCACGCACGCTGGTGTTCTTGTTCGGGATCGGTGTCAGAAACCGCTTCGCCTCGAAGCCCGGCCCGAAGCTTTCATGAAACGGCTCGGCGGCCTGGCTGAAGGAGGCGAGAAGAAGGACGATGAAAAGGCGTGGCATGTCAGGATAACAACGAGTGTGCAGGACTGAATCTGGCGCTTCCGGCATCCGCAGACCGGGTGCCAGACCAGGGCTTTCGGCAGACGGATGCAGGGCTCCGGGATGCCTGCATCACCGCGCCACCGGTGCCGCGACCTCCGAGACAAAGACCCCCGTGTCAGGCGCTTTGCCGGAGTAGAACGAGACGTAGTGCCTGTCGCCGATGACCGTCGCATTGGCGTTGCCCGCATCAAAGGTGACCCGGCTGCCGGTCGCGACGGGCTCGGACAGGGGCCAGCGGTCGGGATGATCAAAGACGAGGGCGGGATCGACGACGCGGCGGCGCAGCACACCGGCTCCGCGATGGTAGTAGTAATTGCTGAGAAGGCCGGTTTTTGGATCCAGGACCAGGCTCGGCGTGGAGGCGGTGACATCGCCGATGTTGGTGGACGAACGCTTCCAGGTCTTGCCATGGTCGGTGGAGGTCATCTGAAACTGCGTGCCACCCAGCTCGGTTCGGCCGATGGCGAGAATCCTGCCATCGCCCAGGTAAACAGCAGCCGGTTCGGTGGGCCATTCCGCCTTGGTCAGGCCGCTCTCAACGGGCGTCTGAACCCAGGTGGCTCCGTTGTCGCCGCTGGTCATCCTGCCCCAGGCATTCGTCGGCTTGTCGCCATAGTCACCGGCAAACCAGAGGGCCATGAGCCCGACTCCGGGCACGGCAAAAACGTCCGTGATCTGCATCGGCCTCACCTCAAGCTTCGGCGTCGCGACACGCGTGAACTTGCTGCCGTCGGTACTGCGATAGAGGTCGTGCAGCCACTCCCCCTGGCCGATTCGGCGCACCCAGAGCAGCATCGCGCCGTCGGTGTCGATCCCTTTGCCCACCTCGACCTCGCCATAGCCCGGTGTGTTGGCCACCACCGTCTCCGCCGACCAGGTCCTGCCACCATCGACGGACGTGCGGGCAAAGACGGCGCGCTCGTCATCACCGATCGAATGCCCCGCGCCCCGGCTGTACACGCAGACCAGCTTGTCACCCAGGGCCTGGATCATCGGCCAGGAGTTGTAGCCCTTCGCCTCCTGCACCACGCGCGGCGCCGCGAGCGCCGGCACCGGCGTCACCTTCACCATCGCCAGGCCCGTGGGTCGCGTGAAGTTGTCACGCGGGTCGGTCGGCTCGCGCTGGATGCGCACCCACAAGGGCGCGGAGGGATCCACGGTGTAATGCGACTCCAGCAGAAGTGTGCGCGTGACAAACGGCGCCGCAGGCAGGGCCGTGCACACCGGCGCACCCAGCACATAACGCTCCGTGACGTCCTCGCCATCCGCGAGCTGCGAAAGATGCACGCGATACACATCATTGAACTCCGCGCTCGTCGTCGCCTCGTTCGTGACCACGACGATCTCGACCTTCACCGCCGCACAATCTCCTGGCAGCCCCGTCACCACGCCCGCCACCGACTGCCCCGCCGTGCCCCCGGACAACGACCACACCGGAAGATGCGTCGATCCCCTTGACATTACGACCAACGAGGGCTGCCCGGTCGCAATGGACATCTGATTCGCATTCAGTCCGATGGCGGCAGGTTCGGCGCTGAAACTGCTGACGGCGCCAGCCATCAGGGCCATGAATGGAAGGCGTGTTCTGCGGGGCAAAGGTTGGATTCTCATGCGGAGTCGAAACATGATTCGTGATGAGTTAATCTCAAGCGCAGTGAGTCCGCGCTGCCAGATTGGCCAAACCATAGATGCGCACAACAAGTTGAAGCGACGTGCCTCAGGAGTTGCTTGATCAACTTTTTGGGGCGCGAAAAAAAGGGTCACTCCCACGCCAGCTTCAAAAACTTGGGTGCGGGGCCTTTCCAGAGCGGGGCTTCACTGGCGCTGGCGCCTTTGGCGACGAAGTGGGCGCAGAGGCCGAGCTGGTCCATGTCGGACCAGGAGGTGGGCGGGCCTTCGGGGGAGGTGAAGTCCTTCAAATCGAGCGCGAGGATTTGCGGAGCGTCGGAGCCGGGGATTTCGCGGCTGCAGACAAACGTGCGGCGCGGTCCGCGGTAGCCACGCCACTCGTTTTGCTGAAGAACGATGTGGAAGCGGTTGGTCTGCGGCATCTGGAGCGTGAGCACAAGCTTCGAGCCCTCCTGGCCGCGCCAGAGCGGATCGGCGACTTTGCGCGTCCACAGCTGCTGATGCGTGAGGTTGCCGGCGTTGAGCTGATACCAGTCGCGCAGGCCATGCGCAAAATCCTCGATGAGCATCGAAGGTTTGGCGGTGATTTCGGGACCGGCCTGCTTCACTTCGTCGGCAGTGTGTGAGTGCAGCAGGCTGCTGAGGCAGAGCTCGGCGACGGGTTTGGAGTAGCCGGGCAGCTGCGCCATCGACTCGGGCTTTGGCAGCGTGTGGTAAACGTTGGCGAAGGCGAAGAGCGGCGTGTCGAGCGTGTGCAGCGGCAGATGGGCGATGAAGCCCTCCGCCTCACGATGCACCTCGGCGCTGCGCCAGAAGCGGGCGCGAGGATCGGGATCGATGCTGTAATAGACCTCCACGCGGGCAAAGGGCAGCGTTTGAGCATCGGGCCGGACGCGGAGCATGGGCACGCCGTCCTTGGATTTGAGGCGCAGCTCGCTGTGCGGGG
>JBDLQR010000304.1:0-14671 GCA_039800485.1 Pseudomonadota bacterium | reverse complement strand
GACAAGGGCACCCATGGCTCAAATCACCTTTGCTTCGTTGCGGAGTTTCGCGACCAGTTCGAGGACGTCTGCCACCTTCACGCCGCCTGCCCGGCCGGCAGGTTCGGAGGCCTTGATCAGTTTCAGCCGGGGCGCGATATCCACCCCGAGCTCTGCCGGAGTGAGGGTATCGAGAGGCTTCTTCTTCGCCTTCATGATGTTCGGCAGCTTGACGTACCGCGGCTCGTTGAGGCGCAGGTCCGCCGTGACCACCGCGGGAAGCTTGAGGGCCAGGGTCTGCAGGCCGCCATCGATTTCGCGCTTGACCTCGATGCTGTCCGACGCGATGTCGACCTTGGCCGCGAAGGTGCCCTGGGCCCAGCCCAGCAGGCCGGCGAGCATCTGGCCGGTCTGGTTGGAGTCATCATCGATGGCCTGCTTGCCGAGAATGACGAGTCCCGGCTGTTCCCGGTCGACCACCGCCTTCAACAGTTTGGCGACAGCCAGCGGCTGCACCTCTGCATCGGTCTCGACGAGGATGCCGCGGTCCGCACCCATGGCCATCGCCGTGCGCAGCGTTTCCTGACAGGCCGAGGGACCGATGGACACAACCACGATTTCCTGGCCTTTGCCGGCTTCCTGCAGACGGATGGCCTCTTCCACCGCGATTTCGTCGAAGGGGTTCATGGACATCTTGACGTTGGCGAGCTCCACGCCAGAACCGTCGGATTTGGGACGTGCCTTCACGTTGTAGTCAATGGCGCGCTTGACGGCCACCAGGATCTTCATCATGTCCTCCAGCTGTAGCTTGGGTTGACCTGAGACGGTGGCAGCGTGCGTCTGGATGCCACGGCTCGGACTCCGTCGTCAGGGGCGGAATGGTAGCAGTAACGGTTTGATCGAAAAAGACGATGCAGCGCAACAGAGGGGTGTTTCAAGGCCGGCTCCGGGGTCACCGGAAACGCCACGCAGGGACTGGAAGGGCGATACGCTGCAGTGCGATGATGCGGGTCGTTTCTTCCCACCGGACCACAGGAATTTCCCATGAGCCAAGCTGCCGCGCAGAAAGCCGCCCCCTCGTCATCCCACGGTCATGCCTCGGCCGAAGCCGCTTTCGACTGGGCCGACCCCTTGCTGCTGACCAGTCAGCTCAGCGACGACGAACGCATGGTCATGGAGGCCGCGCGCGGCTTCTGCCAGGAGTCCTTGCTGCCGCGGGTGCGGGACATGCATCGGCATGAAACCTTCGATCGCAGCCTGATGCGCGAATTCGGGGAACTGGGCTTTCTCGGCGCCACCATTCCATCGGAATACGGCGGGGCCGGCCTCAACTATGTGTCCTACGGCCTCATCGCGCGCGAGGTGGAACGCATAGACTCCGGCTTCCGCTCCGCGATGAGCGTGCAGTCCAGCCTGGTCATGCACCCGATCTATGCCTACGGCGACGAAGCCCAGCGCCAGCGCTACCTGCCCAAGCTTGCCTCTGGCGAGTGGGTGGGCTCTTTCGGCCTGACTGAACCGGACCATGGGTCCGATCCCGGTGGCATGCAGACCCGCGCCCGCAGCGTGGAGGGCGGCTACGTGCTCAATGGGGCCAAGATGTGGATTACCAACTCCCCGCTTGCCGATGTGATGGTGGTGTGGGCCAAGACCGACGATGGCGTGATCCGCGGCTTTGTGCTCGAGCGCGGCATGGAGGGCCTCAGCACCCCGAAGATCGAGGGCAAGTTCTCGCTGCGCGCCTCATGTACGGGGGAGATCGTGATGCACGAGGTCTTCGTGCCTGCGGCCAACCTGCTGCCCAACGTCAAAGGGCTGCGCGGTCCTTTCGGTTGCCTCAATCGGGCCCGCTACGGCATTTCCTGGGGAGCCATGGGTGCTGCAGAGTTCTGCTGGCATGCGGCCCGCCAGTACACCCTGGATCGCAAGCAGTTCGGCCGCCCGCTGGCAGCCAACCAGCTCATCCAGAAGAAACTGGCGGACATGCAGACGGAAATCACGCTGGGCCTGCAGGGCTCGCTCCAGATCGGACGCATGATCGATGCCGGGGTCGGTGCACCCGAGGCCATCTCACTCATGAAGCGCAACAACTGCGGCAAGGCGCTGGACATCGCGCGCATGGCGCGCGACATGCACGGCGGCAACGGGATCTCGGACGAATATCATGTGATGCGGCACGTGATGAATCTGGAAGCGGTCAACACCTACGAGGGCACACACGATGTGCACGCCCTCATCCTCGGCCGTGCCCAGACCGGGCTGCAGGCCTTCACCGCCTGAGACCTTCCCATGCCCCGGGGCTGCGCCTTCATTGCGCAGCCCCGCCCGGTGTGCTTGAATCTGGCCCGCTCCGGTTGCAGCCACCTGCCGCCGGCGCCTGTCCAGCAGTTCTGTCCCGCCCCCGCCAAGACGGTCGGCTGCCTTCCCGCGAAGGTTCGGTCCTGTCCAGCGGGCACCGCCACCCCAAGCACAAGAGTCGAATATTCCCATGAACATCTATGTTGGCAATCTGTCCTACAGCGTGCGCGATGAAGAACTGCGCGCAGCCTTCGAACCTTTCGGCCAGGTTCTTTCTGCCGAGGTGATCTTCGACAAGCGGACCCGGCGTTCGCGTGGCTATGGTTTCGTTGAAATGGCCGATGACGGTCAGGCGCGCAAGGCCATCGAATCCCTGAACGGCCAGGAGTTCCATGGTCGGGAACTGCGCGTGGATGCCTCCCAACCCAGATCCGAAAAGCCGGCTGGCGGTGAACGAAACGAAAGCCATCGCCAGTCCCGGAGTTCGGCTCCCCGTGCCTCTGCTCCGGCACCGGCCCCGGCCGGCGGCCTCAAGGGCTTCTTCAAGAAGATCTTCGGCTGAGCATGACAGACGACGCGAGCGGGGACTTCCCAGCGGCATTGCCTGCCACCGCTCGCCCAGCCTGGACGGCCTATCAGGCGATGGTGGCGTCCAAGGCCCGCCACTTCGATTTTATGAGCCTGCTCGATCGCAAATACGAGGCCGGCGGTCGACGCACCCTGGCGGAAATCGCCCACCTGGAACAACTTCTGGAATCGCACACGCTGGCGGTGAAGGGGTTTGGCCGGGCCATGGCCGAGTTGGCGGGGAGCGATGCCGGTGTGCGCGACGCACTGGTGGCCCATCTGCACGGACTGAATGCGTCCTTGGGCGCTGAGCCGGGAGCGGCGCACTAGCGCCCTGCCCTGCGCCCGGGAGACCTCAGTCCTCGGTGTCCAGCTTGCGGGTGGCGTTACGGAAGTACTCAGGCTTGCCGGTGGTCCAGATTTCGCCCCAGTGGCGCCCGCCACCGTCAATCGTCACGACTTCCCCGGTGATGTAGCCGCCGGCAGGTCCGCCGATGAAGACGGCCGCCTCGGCGATCTGCCAAGGTGAACCCACGCGCTGCATGGGATTGGTCAAGGGGTATTTGGCGCGCGCCTCGGGACTGTAGACGGCCCATCCCTCGGTCTGGACCGAGCCCGGCGCAATGCAGTTGACCCGGATGCCGTAGGGTGCCCACTCCACCGCGACAGCCTCGGACAAGGCCACCACTCCGGCGCGAGCGGCAACCGTGTGGGCCACACCGTGCAGGCCGCGTGGCACCACGACAATGTTGACGATGCTGCCCGGGATACCGGCCGCGTGCCAGCGTCGCGCATGACACTGCATCATCGACCAGGTGCCGTGCAGATTGGTATTGATGACGGTGTTCCAGCCCTTCTCGGAGAAGTCGAGCGCGGCCTGTGGAAACTGCCCGCCTGCGCTGTTCACCACGAGGTCGATCTGCCCATAACGCTCCCAAAGGGTATTAGTGGAGCGTTCCACCCAGGCCCGATCGCGAATATCGAGCGGCTCGAAGTCTGCATCCAGATCACGCGCGCGCATCGCCTCGACCACGTCGACCAGCTTTTCCTCATTGCGTCCGCAGATGACCACGCTGGCGCCAAGTCTCGCAGCCAGCCATGCCGTGGCGCGGCCTATGCCACTGCCGCCGCCGGAGACCAGCACCACCTTGTCCTTGAGGAGATCCGCGGCGAAGACCGTCGGATGCGCCGCGAGATCCTCGTTCGTCGACGGAATGGCCTGTGCCTCCGACATCCCGCCGATCATCGTTTGCCGAGCAGTTCGCGGCTGATGATCATCTTGCGGACCTCGGTTGTCCCCGCGCCGATTTCCAGCAGCTTGATGGAACGGTAAAGGCGGTTGATCTCGGTATCCCACATGTAGCCGGCACCACCGAAAATCTGCAGCGCCTCGTTCAGCACCAGATTCAGGGAGTTCGCGGTGTACATCAGTGAGGCGGCAGTCTGCGCGTGAATCATCCCGCGGCCACCGGCGCCCACCTCGAGGTCGTTGGCTTCCGCCAGCACCCCGTAGCAGAGTGCCTTCATGCTCTCCACCCACACATACATGTCGGCAATTTTTGACTGGATCATCTGAAACTCGGCGAGCGGCTTGCCGAACTGCTCACGCGTCTTCGCATAGTCGATGGAAAGCTCGAGGGCCCGCTCGGCAATGCCGACGCAGATGGGCGAGATGACGGCCCGTTCCAGATCAAGACCGCTCATCACCACGGCCACACCGGCATTCTCCTGACCGACGAGGTTCTCGACCGGCACCTTGCAGTTGTCGAACACCAGTTCGCCGGTCTGGCTGCCGCGGAAACCCATCTTGATGAGCTTCTGTGCAACCCGGAAACCGGGGAAATCCTTCTGCACGATGAAGGCGGAAATACCGTGTGCCCCGCGTTCTGGCGCGGTCTTGGCGTAGACCAGCAGCGTGTCGGCGATCGGCCCGTTGGTGATGTAGATCTTGCTGCCGTTCAGAACGTAATAGCCCCCCTCACGCCGCGCCGTGGTGCGCATGGAGCCGAGCGCATCGGAGCCCGCGCCGGGCTCGGTGAGGCCAAGCGCGCCAACCGCCTTGCCCGAGCACAGATCCGGCAGGTACTTGCGCCGCAAGTCATCGTTGGCATTGCGATAGATATTGTTCAGGCACAGATTTTCATGCGCGATCCAGGACAGGCTGAGCGCATAGTTCCAGCGCGCCATGGCCTGACAGACGAGGCCGCTGGTAAAAAAGTCGAGACCGGTGCCCCCGAACTCTTCCGACACCGTGATGCCGCAGTACCCCTGATCACCAATGCGACGGAAGGCATCCTCCGGCCACCATTCTTCATTGTCCATGCGCTGCGCCAGCGGATAGAGCGCGCTGCGGCAGAACTTGTCCGCCTCGTCCAGGATGTTCTGCTGGTCCGGCGAAAGCTTGAAACCATGCGCCGGAGTGACGGAATCGGCCGCGATTTTGGTGGGTTGGTTCATCGGAAAGCTCCACTGCACTGCTGTCGTCGAGAGGGGGCGACCACCGGCAGGCCGGTTGCCGCAAGTGGCCGGACCTTAGCGAATGGTCGCCGCCTTGTCCAACAACCGCATCAGGCGCGGGACGCCTCCAGCACGACCGGGATACCGGTCATGTGCGCCTGGCCTGAGAGCGGATCGAAGGACCCAGCGCCGGTGGGCAGCAAACGGTTGCAGTTGACTCCGGGCGAGGCCTGCGCAACGCGCATGCCCGGGCTCGCCTGGTGACCCCAGCCATGGGCCATGGCAACCACACCAGGCATGAGATCCGCATCCAGACGCACGGTCACGGTGATGTCGCCCCAGTCGTTGTGAAGCCTGGCGGTTGCGCCCTCGGCAAGCCCACGTGCGCGGGCGTCTTCGGGATGAACGTAAAGCGGATTGAAGCTGTTGGTGCGGGTACGCAAGCGCGGAAGGTTGGCGTACCAACTGTTCATCATGCGCGCCTCGCGCCGACTGATGAGCTTGAGGGTGCCTGCAGTCTCCGCGCGCAGATCCTCGAATTCCTGTGCCAGGGTCGCAAAGCGCGCGCGGAAAAGGGCCGGGCAGCAATCGACCTTCTGATCGGCCGTCTGCAGGTGCTCCGTGTGGAAGCGGCCATACTCGTGGGCACCGAACTCGATGATCTGGCGTGCCTTGAGCACGCTCAACTCAACCCCGCGACTGCGCAACATGTGGGCGAACTTGCCCCACGGATCCACCGTTGCATCGCCCTCGGGAGCCAGGCCCATGACCACGGCCAGATCCTGCAGGACCTCATGTTCGGGCCTGCGCTCAGCGCGCGGCGCGATCACCGCAGGCGTGTATTGCACATAGGGTGTGACCTGCAGCCCGGCCGCCACCACGTTGGCATCCTCACGTTCGAATGCATCCGTCGCCGGCAACAGGTAATGGGCGTACTCACCCGTGGCATTGCGGTAGAGATCGATCACCACCAGCAGTTCGAGGTGCGGCAACGCGGCCCGCAAGCGTTCTTCCCCGCCCATGGAGAGCACGGGATTGCCGGCGCAGACCACCAAGGCCCGGATGCTCTGTGCGTCGGCCATGATGAGATCGGGCAGCAGATTGCCCGGCACGGGAAAAACCGGGGGTTGCGGTCTGCGTATGCGTCCCAGTGGCGTATCGATGAACTCCACTTCGCCACGCGGATTGCGTCCCGCGCGCGTGCGTCGCGTGTAGTAACCGACGGACTGCACATTGCCACCGGGCCGATCGAGATTGCCGGTGACGAAACTCACCATATGCATCAGCCAGTACGCGAGCGTGCCCTGGCGCCCCATGTTCACTCCGGTGGAGACATGAATGGCCGCACCCTCGGCGCGCCCGAACTCGCTGGCCAGCGCCTGCATGCGCGCGGCGGGAATACCGGTGACCGAGGCTACACGCTCTGGCGCGTAGTCCCGGATGAAATCGCGCAGCGCCTGCACATTGCGGCCGTGACGGGCAAGGATTTCTGCATCGAAGAAACCCTGGCGATCCAGTTCCACCAGCAGGGCCGCAAGGAAATACACATCCGTATCTGGCCGTATCGGCAGCCACTCGCCGGTCTGCTTGGCAGACTCCACATGCCGTGGATTGACGAACACCACCTTGCCGCCTCGGGCCTCGATGGCCTGCAGGGTGTCCATCGCCGCCGGCAGCGACACGAAGCTCATCTGACTGACCTTGGGGTTTTCACCAATCAGCAGCAGGAAACGCGTGTGCGCGAAATCGGGAATGGGTTGCACGGTCACCGAACCGAACACGGCCTCACTGCCGGCAAACTTGTTGCCGCAGTCCTGGGTGTTCACGTTGAACAGCCGATCGGTGCCGAGCATGCCGAAGAAGGCATACCACTGGTCCGACAACAGCGCATTGTAGGCTCCCGGATTGCCGAGATAGCCGGCAATGGACTGCGCACCATGACGGGCCCGGATGTCGTTCAGTTTGATCCCGATTTCCGCAATTGCCTGCTCCCAGCTCAAGCGCTCGAGCGTGCCATCGGCGCGGCGGCGTTGCGGGTAATCGAGTCGATCGCGATCGCGATGGATGTCTGCACCGAACAATCCCTTGTGACAGGCGTAGCCACGCGAGACCGGATGCATCTTGTCCGGACTGAGCCGTTCCAGCGCCCCATCACGCACTTCCGCCACCAGACCGCAGGCGGGTTCACAGACCCGGCAGAACGTCCTCACGTGCTGTGTCGTCATGCTTGCCTCTCAACGCGCAGTGGAACGGGCGAGAAAGCTGTCCAGCGCGGCCATCGTCTCCGCCGAGGCCGCCTGCGCTGCAATGCCGCTGCCTTCCAGATCGAGTTGCGCAGCAAGGGAATTCCCCGGGCTTTGCTGGAGCAGACGCTTCAACTGGCCCACGGCACCAGCCGGCGCGCTCGCCAGTTGTTCGACTACGCGCTCGATCTCCGTCTCGAACTGCGCATCGTCAACAACCCGCGCGATGAGCCCCATGGCAAGCGCCTCCTCGGCAGTCAGTGTCGGGTTCATCGCCAGCAGATCGAAGGCGCGCTGCGCACCGACCAGCCGCGGCAGGTACCAGGTTGCACCACCATCCGGCGTGAGACCCGAGCGGGTGTAGGCGAAATTGATCCGCGCCGAACGGCTGGCAACCGCAAGATCACTCATGCACACGAGGCTCGCGCCACCGCCGGCAGCCATGCCACGCAGGCCCACCACAACGGGTGCAGGCAGCCGCGCGAGGGTGGTGATTGCGGCATGGAATTCGATGGTCATGGTTTTGACATGCGTCTGGATGCGCGCCCGTTCGCGCACGAATTCGCGCAGATCACCCCCCACAGAGAACAGATCCCCTTCGGCCTGGATGAGCACGCAACGCAGGCCGGGCGTCACTTCGCAGCGAACTGCAGCCTCCTTGAGTGCCTGCACAAAGGCCCCGTCCACGGCATTGCGGTTGGCGGGATTCGCAAGCGTGAGGCGGACGATGCCGTCCCGGGATTCAAAGCGGATGGGCTTGGCGTTCATGGCACGCGCTCCTGATGGATGGGATCGAGATGGGTGGGTTTGGAGACTCTCACATGGGCGATCACCTGACGCAGAACCGATTGCAGCGCTGTTTCCCAGTCGGCGTCCAGCTTGCCTTCGCGCAGACAGATGGCGAGTTCCTCCTCGCTTGAAAACGGGATTCCCGAGACCTTGGACAGCGTCTCTCGCGCTGCCTGCATCTCTGCCTCTGCCGCGGTACCCACGGTCAGTTCCCGCTCAGCCACTGCCAGCAGGTAGCTGCAGCACATCGCATGGTAGCGGTCCTGTTCCGGAACGACGGGCGTCACGGCTTCGATGAAAGCGCGCACCTCGCGCAGGATGTCCGGCAACCCGGGCAGGTTCTGACTCATCTTCAGGCCTCAGCGGTAACGACCCAGCAGGGTCATGAGCAAATCGTATTCGATGAGGCAGGTATTCCTGCCGCAGGCGGCAAACGCGGGCGAGCGCCGGGCACCCGTCCAATGGCCATGGGCCTGCATCACATTCAGCACTATCCAGCGCACGAAACCGAAGACTTCCCACCAGTGGACGGCCTGCGCATCCACCTCCTCTCCGGAGGCGGCCGCGTAGGCCGCGTACAAAGGCTCACGCGCACAGAAACCTCCCGCGGGCTTGTCCAGCATACCGAAGCGCCATGAGCGCAGACACAACCAGCCGAACTCCTCCATGGGGTCTCCCAGATGGGCACACTCCCAGTCGAGCAGCGCCCGGATGCCCTGCTCGTCCATCATGAGATTGCCGGTGCGGAAATCCCCGTGCAGCAGGCAGCGCCGGCGTACAGCGGGCGCATGACGCACCAGCCAGCGCACGGCAAGTTCAACGGCCGGATGGGCTTCGCCGTAATGATCCAGGCGTTCGAGCTGGGCCGCGATGGGGTCGCGACTGTCCGGGGTATCGGCCAGAAAAGCCGCCTCGGCAAGCGGCACGCGATGAAGGCGGGCCAGAATCGCCCCCGCTTCCCCGGGAAAGTTCGCCCGGGCCGCGGCAAAGCGGGAATCGGTGAGCAGGCGGCGCGGCAAGGTTTCGCCGTCCACGCAGGCCACCACATAGCCACGGTCCAGTTCGTCCTCGGGGGTGAATTCGAAAATCGGCGCAGGCACCGGAACCTCATGGCGGGCCGCGAGTGTCAGCAACTGATACTGCAGATGGGGTTCAATGAACGGGGAATGCGGCAGGCGATAGGTTTCCTGGCGGAACACCAGGCGACGCCGCGCAGCGCCCTCGACCAGATCGAACAGCAGTGTGCGGTTCGACCCACCCAGCGTGGCGACACTGATGTTGGCCAGGGCAGCCGCGTTGCCGAAACGTCGTCGGACAGCACGCTCCAGACGCGCAAGGATCTCGGCGGGCGCCGCCGGGGCCGGAGTACTCATGCAGGAACCTTCAGAGCGGGTAGCCGACGGGCATACCTTGGTCGAGCATTTCGATGTATTCGGTCATGCCGCAACCGGTGCGGTCATCCCACTGAAAATGGGTGAACCCCTCGGCGATGCGGGACTCGAGCTGCAAGGCGCCCTCCTTGCGCCGATTGCGCAGTGGCAGCAGGGTCTGCACCTCACCTTCCACGCGCACACGATGACTGCGGGTCCTGATCCCGAGCTTCACGGCGCGCGGATCCTTGTCCTGTGTCCAGTCCGTCCACACATCCAGGTCCTCAATCTCCTCATAGTCGCCATCGACCTGCAGGACGCCGCAGCGACGGGTCAGACCGTTGCGGTCGGTGATCTTCAGGATCATGAACCCGCGGTCGGGGCCGAAGTTCGCGATGAACAGTCGGTAGAAATGGATGTTGGTCCAGTAACGCGGCCCCCAGGAATGATCGCGCCAGCCGTGTCCGGCCAGGGTGAATGTTTCCGCGCCGATACGCAGATGCCCGGTGGCGTTGGCGTGCTGGTTGAAATGACCGAGCGAAAAATTCCTGCCGTACATGGTCTGCTGGGCGGGGTCCAGCGGTTCACCACCGTGTACGGGCGAGTTGCCGGAAAGATCGAACAGGATATCCGCCTGCGCGCGCGGGGCCTGCTGGAATACCGCACGCGGGTCACGCATGTGCGCCGGCTCATCCAGCAACATGACTTCACCCGTGTAGTGCATGGATACCTGCTTCAGAGGCTCGCGCACCTGATAGTGCAGCCCGCCGGCCTCATGGCGTGCATTGTTGTCGATGGCCGGTCGCAGAAACTGGCATGCCACCCGACCGTTGGGCAGATACAGGCACACGGAAAGCTCTGCATACCCTTCATTGGCGCGATTGCCCAGCCGCATCCAGCCTCCGAAGCGGCCTGCAGCATCGAAGGCGTTCACATACACGCTCTCGTTGAAATTGGATTCAGGACCCGGGGTGTGCGTGTATTCGTCCTGCGGGGACAGCCTGAAGCCTTGCATGCCATTCTCCTCGCGGCACTGATTGCCGCAACGCATCATGAAGTGATCGGAAAGTTCTGATCGCGAGGGCTCGCAACGATCCACCGCGCAGGCGTCCATCCTAATGTGCGTCCCCACGCTTGGCGACATAGGCAAGCTGGTAGCAGTGCTTTAGGCTAGCTGCCACCCTTCATCTACGAGGAGTTCAGGCTCATGCGTTTCGGCTTTATGGAAGACTTCCGCAACCCCGTGAAATGGCGTCGGCCGTTTCCGGCGTTCTACAAGGCGATACTCGACCAGATCGTCCGCGCGGAGGAGCTCGGTTATGATAATGTCTGGCTGACCGAGCATCACTTCACCGAGGATGCCTACAACCCCTCGATGTTTCCCACTGCAGCGGCCATCGCCGCTCGCACCAGCTGCATCCGCATCGGGACTTTCATTCATCTGCTGCCCTTTGCCCATCCCGTGCGTGCCGCAGAGGATCTTGCCTGTGCCGACATCCTGTCCGATGGTCGTATCGACTACGGCATCGGCCAGGGATACTCGCATCACGAGTGGAGCGCGTTCTGCATGAACCGCAGCGAGCGCGGCGTGCGGATGCGTGAAGGCATCGAGCTCATGGTGCGCCTCTTCAAGGAAGACAAGGTCACCTTCAACGGCAAATTCACCCAGACCAAGGAGATGACACTCTCCCCCAAGTCCGTACAGCAGCCCCATCCGCCGATCTGGATTGGTGCGCGTGGCCCCAAGGCCATCACGCGCGCGGCTGAGATGGGCTATCACCTGATGGCGACCCTGGGCCCGGATCCGGCGCCGCTGTATGTGGATACGCTGAAGGCCAACGGACACAACCCGGATGACTTCAAGATTGCGCAATTGAGGATGGTGTACTGCGCGCAGAACGAAGATCAGGCATGGGAGGAGTGCCAGCATCACCTCTACCATCTCTTCGATTTCTACGCCGAGATTCTGGCCGAGGCCAATGATGCCGAGGGAGATGATCAGCCCCTGCCCATCACCTGCGCCGAGGACATCCGGCACTCACCCCTTGCCGAACACCTGATGATCGGCACGCCCGATCAGGTCGCACGCAAGATGGAGAAGTTCTGTGACACCTTCCGCTGCACGGACTTCATCATGGATTGCCAGTTCCCCGGGCTGGACCCGGCGCTGGGTACGCGGTCGCTGGAATTGTTCGCCAAGGAAGTGATGCCTGCCTTCCGGCATCGCTGAGCGCGTCAGAAAAGGAAGGCCCGCACGCCTGGCGCGGGCCTTCCTTCCTCACATGATGCCGTCGCGGATCATCTCCGCGATGAGGACGTCATCGAGACCGGCCTCCCGTGCGATAGCCGCAGAATGTTCCCCCAACGCGGGCACATGGAAATCCACACGGCCTGGCTCCCCGGCATACTTGATCGGGATGCCCAGGTGGTCCCGTCCCAGCTCATCCGTGAGCAACATGTCGCGCTCGCGCGTGTTCGGGTCCAGCGTGCCCTCCAGCAAGGTGCGCACGGGTGCGTAGCAGCAGTCCACATCCGCGAGCCAGGCCAGTGCTTCATCCAGCGTACGAGCGGCGAAAAACTCGCGCAGGAAATCGGCCACCGGCAGCTGTGCCAATCCGGGAGGCTCACGGCACAGGTCGATGAGATCGGGCCTGCCCGCCTTGTTGAGCACATTCGCGCAGAAATGGATCTCCGATCCCCCCATGACCAGCCACTGGGCATCACGTGTTTCATAGGAGTTGTAGAAAGCGGCGCCGCCCCAGTTGCGCTCGAGCTTGACCTGGTGTGCCTGGCGCGCGGCAAACACTGGCCCCTGATAGTTGGCGGTCCACGCCAGCAAGGCATCGTGCATGGCGATGTCGAGGTAATCGCCCTGCCCGGTCGTCCGCTGGCGCAGCAGCGCCATCAGCACGCCGGCAAACGCCGTCAGTGAACCACACATGTCGGCCGCGGGAATCCCGGGCAGCGCAGGCTTGCCGTCCTGCCCCAGATTGAAGGACACGGTGCCGAGCAAGGCCTCCATCGCCACGTTGTGCGCAGGTTTGTCGCGATAGCGACCGGTCTGTCCGAAAGCCGAGAGCGAGCAGTAGATGAGTTGCGGCGCATGGGGCTTCAGGCTTGCATAGTCGAGCCCGAGACGGGCCATCACGCCCGGCCTGAAGCCTTCGACGAAAACGTCTGCCTCGGCCACCAGCTTCAACAGCAGGGCCTTGCCCCGGGGATCCTTGAGGTTCAGGCGCAGGCTGCGCTTGCCGCGGTGGGTGTTGCGAAACCAGACGGACTCACCATCCTGCTTCCACCCAAGCTCGCGCGAGGGTTCGCCGGTCAAGGGCTCGACGCGGATCACGTCCGCCCCGTGGTCAGCCATCATCATCGTGAAATGCGGTCCGGGCAGGAACATCGACAGATCGATGACCTTCACGCCTTCGAGTTTCATTGGGGCTCCATCAAAGAAACGGGGGGCTCTCGGCCCCCCGGCATGTCAGCGACTGCGACCGGCTTTTACGCCTTGCCGAGCGCGTTGATGAGGTTGGTGTAGAGATCGGTCAGCATGGCCTTCACGTCGGCTTCCGGGGCTGCGGTGGCGACCCAGTTGCTGCCCCACACCACGCGGCATCCACCGCCCGCAGCGTCAGAAAGAATCACCACGGCGTGGTAATGGTCGACCGGCAGCGGGCTGGGGGCGACGATGGAATAGGAAAACACCGTCTCGTCGTGACCGCATTCCAGACGCTCGACAACCTCACCGGGCGCCCCCTTCAGCTTGATGGTACGCACGGCGCCGACGCCGCTGCCCTGCACGGTGCAGGATTCGATGGCATCCGGAAGAAGCTTGCCCACACCGCCGAAATCCATCAGTGCCGCAAAAACCTTGGAACGCGCGACGGGGATCGTCTTGTCGACGACTACTGCATAAGCCATTGATGACCTCCAGAATCTGTTTTTGTAGTCCACTCGGGCCGTGTCGCCCTTGGCGAAACCGGCGAGCTGGAGAGTGCAGGATTAAGACGCGCCCGGCAACCGGGCGCGTGTGCTTCAGGCCTGGACGTGAATGGTCTCGGTCCAGCCGTACGGATCGGGCCGCAGTCCGAACTGGATACCGGTCAGCGTCTCGTGCAGGGTGCGCGCCACCGGACCGGGCTGGCCATCGCCCACCTGGATGTCACGCCCCTGGTAGCCAAGCCGCCCCACCGGGGCGATCACGGCACCGGTGCCCATGCCGAACACCTCGGTGATCCGACCGGCTGCGATGTCCTCGCAGACGGTGAAGAAATCGATGCGTTCCTCGCGTACATCAAGACCCAGGTCCCGCGCGAGCACCAGCACTGATTCGCGCGTGACCCCGTGCAGGATCGCGCCCGACAATTCGGGGGTACGCAGGGTCTGATCGGCGTAGACGAAGGCGATATTCATGGCTCCCACTTCATCGACATAGCGCCGTTCGAGTGCGTCCAGCCACAGGACCTGCTGGTAACCCGCGGCAATGGCCTCTTCGGTCGCCACGATGCTGCCGGCGTAATTGCCTGGCGTCTTGGCTTCGCCAGTGCCCCCACGCACCGCCCTCACCCAGGCATGCGGTACATGCACGGCAATGGGCGCAAAGCCACCGGCAAAATACGGCGCCACGGGGCTCAGGATGATGTAGTGCAGGTATTCTGCCGGTGCACGGATGGCCAGTGCTTTTTCGGTCGCGATCATTACCGGGCGGATGTAGAGCGCGGTCTGCGGTGCGTGCGGCACCCAGCGTGCTTCGAGACGCACCAGCTCCCTGATCGCCTCGACATGCAGGCCCTCTGGAACTTCGGGCATGCCCATCCGTGCCGCCGAGCGATTGAAGCGCTGCGCATTGCGCTCCGGCCGGAACAGGTTGATGTGCCCATCGGGTCGCCGATAGGCCTTGGTGCCATCGAAGATCATCTGTCCGTTGTGCAACACCTGGGCCGCCGGATCGAGCGTGATGGGGGCGTA
>JBDLQR010000303.1:0-12732 GCA_039800485.1 Pseudomonadota bacterium | reverse complement strand
CCGCCGTTGCAATGCCTCATCGAACTCAATGCGGATGCCGAGAGCAGCAAGGGCGGCGTGGACACCGGCACCGTGGCCGAGCTGGTGGCAGCGGTCAGAACCCTGCCGGGGCTGGTCTTGAGAGGCTTCATGACCATGCCCGCCCCACGCGAGGATCCGGTGGCGCAACGCGCGGTATTCCGCCGCGTACGCGAAGCAGTGGCGCCCTGGATGCCCCCCTTCGACACGCTCTCGATGGGGACCTCCGGGGATTTCGAGGCCGCGATTGCGGAAGGCTCAACCGTGGTGAGGGTGGGCACTGCCGTGTTCGGGCCCCGCCAACGCTGATGGTGCTACACTCGCCCGCCATCCCCCGAGCACCTGCAGCGACATGAGCAAACGCGTGGCCTTCATTGGCGGCGGCAACATGGGCCGCGCCATCGTCGGTGGTCTGATCAGCCGTGGCCATGAACCCGGTGCGATCACCGTGGCCGAGCCGTTGGAGACGCTACGCACGGCACTGGCGCATGATTTCGGCGTGAACGTCACCGCGGATAACGCAGCCGCGATAGCCACGGCGGAGGTCGTGGTGCTCGCGGTCAAACCCCAGCAGATGAAACTCGTGGTCCAGCCACTGGCCACCCTCCTCGCAGAGCGGCGCCCGGTGCTGCTGTCGATCGCCGCCGGCATCACGACCCGGACCCTGCTGAACTGGGTGGGCGCCGGGATCCCGATGGTGCGCGCCATGCCCAACACCCCGGCCTTGGTCGGGCGGGGTGCAACAGGCCTTTTTGCCACGGCAACGACAGGGGCTGCGGAGCGGGCACTTGCCGAGTCCCTGCTGGCTGCGACCGGGCTGGTGGTCTGGGTGGAGCAGGAGGCGCAGCTGGACGCCGTCACCGCGCTGTCAGGCAGCGGTCCGGCCTATTTCTTCCTCTTGCTGGAATGCCTCGAGCAGGCAGGTGTCCAGCTTGGATTGCCCGCCGAGCTGGCGCGAAAGCTTGCCATCGAGACCGGCGCCGGCGCGGCCGAGCTGGCACGCAGTGCGACGGTCGATCCGGCGACCCTGCGCAGCCAGGTGACCTCCAAGGGGGGAACCACCGAGCGCGCCTTGCAGGTATTCATGGAAGGTCGGCTCCCCGCGCTGGTGGAGCGTGCACTCGCGGCCGCCGCGACCCGCGCGCAAGAACTCAGCCGGGAGTTCGGGGACTCCTGATGGGAGGCGGTTACTTCTCCAATGCCGGTGTCTTCGTCCTGAACACGGTCTTCGGGCTATACATCGGCGCCGTGCTCTTGCGCCTGTTGCTGCAGTGGACCCGCGCCGATTTCCACAACCCGCTCAGCCAGGCGGTGGTCAGGCTCACCAATCCGGCCTTGCGCCCGCTGCGGCGCTACATTCCGGCGATAGGGCGCATCGATACCGCGAGTGTGGCTTTGATGCTTGCGCTGCAGTGGCTGAACCTTTGGCTCATCAGCGTGATTTTCGCGGCAGGACTCGGTTTCTTCACGCTCATCGTGATGTCGGTGGCTGAGCTGCTCGGCAAGCTCATCTATCTCTACATGTTCTCCATCATCATCCAGGCCATCGCAAGCTGGGTCGCCACCGGTGCCTACAACCCGGTGCTGCGCCTGCTCGATCACCTGACCTCGCCCCTGCTGGACCCTGTGCGAAGGCTGCTGCCGAATCTGGGCGGGCTGGATTTGTCGCCATTGGTCGTCATCATGCTGTTGCAGCTGGCGCTGATGGTGATAGTCACGCCGCTCACCGATTTCAGCGTGACGCTTTGAGGCCGAGACCATGAGCGCTGATTTTCCTGCCGACTCGGTCGGGCTCGTCAGTCCGAAGAGCATGGACTTCGACACTCCGCTGAAGCTCGACAGCGGCGCTGCGCTTGATCGCTTCACGCTGGTCTACGAAACCTATGGTGAGCTGAACGCCGCCCGGGACAATGCGGTGCTTGTCTGTCATGCGTTGTCCGGTGACCACCATGCTGCGGGCTACCATGCCGACACACCGCACAAACCGGGCTGGTGGGACAACTGCATCGGCCCCGGCAAGCCGGTGGATACCCGACGCTTCTTCGTGGTGTGTCCCAACAACCTCGGCGGGTGCGCCGGTTCGACCGGGCCACTCAGTCTGAATCCTGCCACCGGCGAACCCTTCGGCCCGGACTTTCCCCTGGTGACGGTGCGTGACTGGGTGGAAACCCAGGCGCGGCTTGCCGATGCACTGGGCATCGAGTGCTGGGCTGCCGTGATGGGCGGCAGCCTCGGTGGCATGCAGGCACTTCAGTGGGCGGTGGACTATCCCGATCGCCTGCGGCATGCCGTGGTCATCGCCGCGGCGCCGAGGCTCTCCACGCAGAACATCGCCTTCAATGAGGTCGCGCGGCATGCCATCCGTTCGGATGGCGACTTCCATGCCGGGCGGTATTACGAGCATGGGGTGGTGCCGGCCCGCGGGCTGATGCTGGCGCGCATGCTGGGGCACATCACCTACCTGTCCGATGATGTCCTGATGGCCAAGTTCGGCCGCGAACTGCGCGACGGCAAGCTCAACTACGGCTACGACATCGAATTCCAGATCGAGAGCTATCTGCGTTACCAGGGGGAATCGTTCGTCAAGCGTTTCGACGCCAATACCTACCTGCTGATGACCAAGTCGCTGGACTACTTCGATCCCGCAGCCAGATTCGGCGACAGTCTGGCCAAGGCCGTGGCGCGTACGCGCGCCAAGTTCTTCGTTGCGTCCTTCAGCAGCGACTGGCGGTTCTCACCTGCACGTTCCCGTGAAATCGTGCGCGCGCTGCTGGAGGCGGATCTGGATGTGAGTTATGTGGAGCTCGAATCGGAGCTCGGCCATGATTCCTTCCTGCTCGAGATACCGCTCTACCACGAGGCACTGGCAGCCTGGTTCCAGCGCATCGCCGCCGAAGGGACTCAAGCGTGAGCACCTTGCGCGAAGATCAGCTCTCGATAGTGGAGTGGATTGCACCCGGTAGCAGGGTGCTCGATCTGGGGTGTGGAGATGGCGCACTGCTGCATCATCTGCAACGGGAGCGCGGCGTGACCGGCTATGGGGTGGAGATCGCGCCGGACAACATCATCCGCTGCATTGCCCGTGGCGTGAACGTGATCCACTCCGATCTGGATCGCGGCCTTTCAGATTTTGATGATGCCTCCTTCGATTACGTGGTGATGACCGAAGCACTGCAGGCCATGCGCTATCCCCACCAGCTGCTGCGGGACATGCTGCGTGTAGGCCGGGAAAGCATCGTCACCTTTCCCAACTTCGGCCACTGGAAATGCCGCCTGCAGATCGCGTTCGGCCGGATGCCGGTGACCGAGCACCTGCCCGACACCTGGTACAACACGCCCAACATCCACATGTGCACCATCCGGGATTTCGAAGCCCTGTGCGCCAGCGAACACATCCAGGTCATGGATCGTCGTGCCGTGGATACGCGACACCGGGATTCCCGGGCCATGCGCTGGTGGCCGAACCTGCTGGCCGAAGTCGCCCTCTATCGCTGCCGGCGACAGCCTGCGTAGATCAGCTCAAGCTTCCGGCAGCGGCAATCTCGGCGAGCGTGCCGCGATAGTCGAGGATGAGCGGCGCATGGTCGGAGAAACGTTCCTCTTTGTAGATTGACGCCGCCGTGACCCGCGGCGCGAGGCCCGGCGTGATGACCTGGTAGTCGATGCGCCACCCCACGTTCCTGGCCCATGCCTGACCGCGATTGGACCACCAGGTGTATTGATCAGGTTCCGTATTCACCACGCGAAAAGCGTCCACAAAGCCCACGACCCCGAACAGTTCATCCAGCCAGGCACGCTCCTCCGGCAGGAAGCCCGAATTCTTCTGGTTGCCTCGCCAGTTCTTGAGATCGATGGGCTTGTGCGCAATGTTCCAGTCTCCGCACAGGATGTACTCACGACCCTCTGCGCGCCGGGCCTTGAGTTCGGGCATGTAGCGGGCGAGGAAATCGAACTTGGCGAGCTGACGCGCTTCGCTGGAAGAGCCGGAGGGCAGGTAAAGCGAGGCTATGCTCAGGCGGCCGAAATCGAGCTGGACGTAACGCCCCTCCTGATCGAAATCTTCCCAGCCCAGCCCGCACCGGACCTGATCCGGGGCATGGCGGCTGAAGATCGCCACACCGCTGTAACCCGGCTTCACGGCGTCCACAAACCAGGCATGCCAGCCGGGCGGCTCACGCAGGGCCGGTTCCAGTTGGGCAATCTGGGCCTTGGTTTCCTGCAGGCAGATCACGTCCAGATCCTGCTTCTCCAGCCACTCCAGAAATCCCTTGCGATGGGCCGAACGGATACCGTTGCAGTTGAGGGTGGCGATACGCATCTGGAACAGGCTCCTCGGAAGATTGCAGGCAGGACGAATGCCGGAAAATGCGGCGATGGACGGTATGATAGCGGCTCACGCGATGCGGTCAGAGGTTGCTCATCGTCCCGGTTCCCGATCTTCCACGGATACTCCCATGCAGGCTTACCAGAGAGATTTCATCGAGTTCGCGCTTGAGCGGCAGGCGCTCAAGTTCGGCAGCTTCACCCTGAAATCAGGGCGTCAGAGCCCGTACTTCTTCAATACCGGCGTGTTCGACAGCGGACGGGCACTGGCACGTCTCGGGGAATACTACGCGGCCGCGCTGGCGGCCAAGGCGCCCGCTTTCGACATGCTCTTCGGGCCAGCCTACAAGGGGATTCCGCTGGGCGCGGCGGTGGCTATCGCATTTGCGGAGCGGCATCAGCGGGATGTGCCCTTCTGCTTCAACCGCAAGGAGGCCAAGGATCACGGCGAAGGCGGCACCACCCTCGGCGCACCCCTGCGCGGCCAGGTGATGATCGTGGATGATGTGATTTCCGCCGGGACTTCCGTCAACGAGTCGGTCGGAATCATCGGCGGCGCGGGCGCCAGCCCCTGCGGCGTGATCATCTCGCTGGACCGCCAGGAACGGGGTCAGGGGGCGCTCTCGGCGGCCCAGGAAGTCCGCGCCCGGCACGGCATTCCCGTGATCAGCATCGTGACCCTGGATGACATCCTTGAATATCTGCAGACCACAGGCGATCGGCACACGGACGTTTCCGCCATCCTCGACTATCGCGCGCAGTATGGCGCCGCGCCCGGCACAGAAGCGCACGGCTGAGCGCGATTCAGCGCCGGTTGAGCCCGCGTTGCTATACTCTGCGCCATGCGTGCCATAACTTTTGCGATCTGCGTGGCCTCGGCGCTGCCCGCCTCCGCCGCCATCAAGTGCTGGACCAATCATGAGGGCGTGAAGGAATGCGGCGACGTGGTGCCTGCGGAATACGCGCAGCAAGGCCACGAGGTCAAAAGCGAGCAGGGGCTCACGGTTTCCCGTCAGCCCCCCGCCCGCAGCCCCGAGGAGATCGCCCAGGATCGCGAAGCACGCGCCGCCGCCGCGGCCGCGGCCGCCAAGGCCAACGCGGTGGCAGAACGCCAGCGGGTGGCGGACCGCATGCTGCTGGATACCTTCGGCTCCGAGGAGGATCTGGTGCTGGCGCGGGACGGGCAGATCCAGAATGTGGAATCCCAGATCAAGCTGGCAGAGAGCCTGATCGCCAAGCTCGAAAAATCACTCACCGACATGATCTCGCGCGCCGCGCAGTTCGAGCGTCGCCAGCAGCCACTGCCGGAGGATCTCGCACGCAATGTCCAGAGCGCGCAGGATCAGATCGCCGAGCAGCGGCGCTTCATCACCGAAAAGCGTGCCGAGCAGGATGCGCTGCGCAGCAAGTTCAGCACGGATCTCGCGCGCTTCCGCCAGTTGCGCGGTCAGGCGGAAACGGAGCTCAACGACGCTCGATGAGCGTTCCGATGCCGGAATCGGTGAACAGTTCCAGCAGCACGGCATGCGGAATGCGGCCATCGATGATGTGCGCGCGACTCACGCCCGCATTCACGGCATCGATGATCGAATCCATCTTGGGCAGCATGCCACCGCTGATGGTGCCGTCGGACATCAGCTTTTCGACCTCGATGGTCGACAGGCCGGTGAGCAAGCGGCCTTGCTTGTCCATCAGCCCCGCAATGTTGGTCAGCATGATGAGCTTTTCGGCCTGCATCACCTCGGCCACCTTGCCTGCGACGAGGTCGGCGTTGATGTTGTAGGAGGCACCGTCCGCGCCCACTCCGATGGGTGCGATGACGGGAATGAACGCGCCCTTGGTGAGGTAGTCGAGCACCGAGCGATCAACGCTGGTCACCTCTCCCACATGCCCGAGATCGATGATTTCCGGCGCGTCCAGCGCCTCACGGCGCCGGGTGAGCGTGAGCTTGTGGGCCTGGATGAGCGGGCCATCCTTGCCGGTGAGACCAATCGCACGTCCGCCGTGCGAATTGATCATGCTCACGATTTCCTTGTTCACGAGCCCCCCGAGAACCATCTCCACCACGTCCATGGTTTCTGCATCGGTGACCCGCATGCCCTCCACGAAGCGGCTTTCCTTGCCAAGGCGTTCCAGCAGGGCGCCGATCTGGGGGCCGCCGCCATGGACCACGATGGGGTGCAGGCCGACCAGCTTCATCAGCACCATGTCGCGCGCGAACCCGCGCTTGAGTTCTTCGTCCACCATGGCGTTGCCGCCGTATTTCACGACGATGCACTTGCCCTGGTAGCGCTGGATGTAGGGCAGCGCCTCGGTCAGTACGTGGGCGATGTTGAGGGCCTGGGATGAGTCGAGAGCCATGGAGTTCCTCTAGAAGGGCAGATGCAGTCCCGGCGAAATCGTGTGCAGCAGATGGCGGAAGCGATCCTGCACGAGCGCCAGTGCGGGCTCGTCGCTGCCTTCGAAACGCAGGGTCAGACAGGGGGTGGTATTGGACGGCCGGACGAGCCCCCAGCTGTCCTTGAAATCAACCCGGATGCCGTCGATCTCGGTGAGCCGGCCGTCCGGAAAATCGAGCGCGGCGCGCAGGCGTTGCATGAATGAGGCATGCTGGTCTTCCGGCAGATCGACGCGCAATTCCGGCGTGCTGTGCGCAGCCGGCAAGCGCGCGAACAGTTCTGCCGAGGATTCACCCGAGTCGACGATAATCTCGATGAGCCGGCCAGCGGCATAGATGGCATCGTCGAACCCGTACCAACGGTCCTTGAAGAAGAGATGCCCGCTCAGATCGCCCGCAAGCAAGGCTCCGCTTTCCTGCATGGTGTGGCGGATCAGCGAATGACCCGAGCGTGACATGATCGGCTCGCCACCGGCCTCGCGTATGTCCTGCGCAAGCAGGTGCGAGCACTTCACGTCGAACACGACCTTGCCGCCCGGGTGCTGTTGCAGGATCTGGCGCGCGAACAGCATCATCTGGCGATCGGGCCAGAGAATACCGCCCGCACTGTCCACCACGCCGAGCCGATCACCGTCGCCGTCAAAGGCGAGACCGAGATCCGCCTGCTCATGCGCCACCATCGCGATGAGATCGGAGAGATTCTCGGGCTGACTGGGATCCGGATGATGATTGGGGAAGTCCCCATCCACCTCGCAGAAGAGTTCGATCACGTCGTGGCCCAGCGCGCGCAGGATGTCAGGCACGATCTTGCCCGGCACGGCATTGCCGCAGTCCACCACGATCTTCAGGGCGGAGGCGAGTGACACGGGGATGTCCTCGGTCACGCGCCGGATGTAGTCCGGGATGATCTCCACCTCCTGCAGATCACCTCGTCCGAGCTCTTCCCAATCACTCCGTTCGATCCGTCGCCGTATGGCCTGGATGGCTTCACCGGAAAGAGTCTCGCCATCGAGCACCAGCTTGAGCCCGTTGTAGGCCGGAGGATTGTGGCTGCCGGTGACCATCACACCGGTGCGCGTTGCAAGGTAGTGGGTTGCGAAATAAAGCACGGGACTGGGTACCAGGCCTACATCGAGGACGTCCCGGCCGGTGGCACGCAGGCCATCCACCAGGGCCGCATGCAGTTCGAGACTGGAATGCCGGCCATCCCGGCCCACGACCACGATCTTCTGGCCGCGCGCCGCTGCCTCGGCGCCGAAGGCAAGACCGATCAGGCGCACGGCGTCCACGGTCAGGGTTTCGCCCACCACACCGCGAATGTCGTAGCTGCGGAAGATGCCGGCGGCGATCACCGCGGCCGGCGAATCCGAGGCCGCTGCCAGCGGCTCCGCCGGTAGCGGGACCGGGGCGACCTCAGGCTGCGGGGAGAAGGCTGGCGGCGCGACGGGCAGCTCCTGCGGAGGGGCTGCAGGCGCCACAGTCTCGACAGGCGGCAGGGTCTGCTCGCGACGGGCCGGCGCGGGCGCCACGGGAGGGGCCGCAGCAGGGCGACGCGCGCGGCGCCGGCGGGCGCGGTACTCCATCACGAGCAGTCCAAGCAGCAAAAGCACCAGCATGGGCAGAACAACCAGGCGCACGTAGTCGACCTGGAGGGTGCTGTCGCGGGGCTCGAGCACCAGTTGCCAGGCAGTGCCCGCGATGGGGCGCGTGATGCGGACTTCCGTGCCCGAGCCTGGGGCACCGACGCTGCCCACCACGATGGGGGGCACGCCGTTCATGCTTTGCTGCACGGTCGCGCTGGCGACTTCCTGTCGCGTCAGCAGAGTCGGCAACTGCTTGCGTAGCGGGCCTGCATCCAGGCTGACATGCAGAAAGCCTTCCAGCGCGCCCTCGGCGGGTACCCTGCGCGCGACTTCGAGATGCTCGGCAGGTGTTGCCGCCGCGTGCACCTCGATGCCCGGAGCTTTCTCCGCGCGTTCGGCCTTGAGCAGAAGATCCAGGGAGGCATAGGTGAAAGGCGGGGTCGCGGAGGCATCGGTCTGCATCTGTCCTCGCCGGATGAGGCGCACCCGCAAGGCACCGGGAATGGCCGAGGCGAGGCTGTTTTCCAGGGCCTCCGTCGGGCTGCCGTCACCGAGCGCAGCCACTACCAGCGGATCCGCGACGAGCCCATCCACGGCCTGCACTTGCGCTTTGAGGAGACCCGAGATGTCCCGGGCGAGAGCGCCCGCACTTTCTTCCAGGGCCTGTGCGCGTGCCTCTTCGGCGCGCGTCTGATAGCGGTCGTAAAGCCACAAGCCGCCCGCAGCCACCCCGGCGAGGAGCAGAATCGGCGGGAGGATCTGCCGCAGGCCGGGCGGCAGCGCCACTCGCGCAAAGGAGAGATCAGGCAGACGTCTTGGCACGCAGGCGCTCCGCGATGAGGGCGACGAGGCGCCGTGCGAGGAGTTCCTTGTTCGCACGTTCCAGTAATTGATCGCCGCCTGCCCACACCACATGCAGGGCGTTCTCGTCGGCATCGAAGCCGGTGCCGGGCACCCCGACCAGATTGGCGGCCACCATGTCGAGCTTCTTGCGCGTGAGCTTGGCCCGCGCGTAGGTGAGAAGGTCCCGCGTCTCGGCAGCAAACCCAACGGTAAAGGGCGGCGTGGGCAACGCGGCCACTGCCGCGAGGATGTCGGTGGTGGGCTTCAGAACGAGCGTGAGTTCGCCGTCCTGCTTCTTGACCTTGTGCTCTGCGGGCTCGGCGAGGGTGTAATCGGCTACTGCCGCGGTGGCGATGAAGAGGTCGCAGTCTCCGGCACGGGCCATCACGGCCGCATGCATGTCCGCGGCCGAAAAGACTTCGACCCGCTCCACCCCGGCAGGTGATGCAAGCGCCGTGGGTCCGCTCACGAGCACCACCTCGGCACCTGCGGCCCGCGCCGCCCTCGCCACGGCATAGCCCATCTTGCCTGAGCTGCGATTGGTGATGACCCGCACCGGATCGATGGCTTCCTGGGTCGGTCCGGCGGTCAGGAGCACGCGGCAGCCGGCGAGCGGCAGGTCGCGGCCCTGGCCCAGCAGCGCCGCGACTATTTCCTCCGGTTCGAGCATGCGTCCGGGCCCGGTCTCGCCACAGGCCTGGGCTCCCGCAGCGGGCCCAAGGACTGTCACGCCCCTGGATTCGAGCACGGCCATGTTGTGGCGGGTGGCCGCATGCGCCCACATCAGGCGGTTCATGGCCGGGGCCACGAATACCGGGCCATCGCTTGCGAGACACACGGTGGCGGCCAGATCATCGGCCAGCCCCGCGGTCAGCCGCGCCAGAAAATCAGCCGAGGCCGGCGCCACCAGGATACGGGTGGCCCAGCGCGCGAGTTCTATGTGACCCATCGCGGCCTCGGCTGCAGGATCCAGCAGGTCCGTGTGGACCGGTTGTCCCGACACCGCCTGGAAAGTCAGCGGCTGGATGAAGGCTTGGGCGCCGCGCGTCATCACCACCCGGACCTCCGCTCCTGCCTCGCGGAGCAGACGGACGATCGCGGGCGCTTTGTAGGCGGCAATGCCGCCTGTCACAATGAGGCAGACGCGTTCATGGATGAACCCGTTCACACTGACCACCCCGTCCTGACTGAATTGCCCATCGTGCGCGGATTCTAGCCGATGCGTCCGCTGGGCAGACAGCAGCCCGGGGTCCCCTTACGCGGAATACAAGGATGTTTACATGCGTA
This sequence comes from Pseudomonadota bacterium, assembly GCA_039800485.1. Classification (GTDB taxonomy): domain Bacteria; phylum Pseudomonadota; class Gammaproteobacteria; genus CAIKBL01. Next base: position 2,280 of record JBDLQR010000303.1, on the reverse strand, counting down.
TCAAGGACTGGCCGGCGGACGAGCGTCCGCGGCAACGATTGATGGCGGCGGGGCCGGGCGCCCTGTCCGATGCCGAACTGATGGCGGCACTTCTGGGTGTGGGATTGGCTGGAGAGGACGCCGTGGCGCTCTCGCGCCGGATACTGCAGCACAGTGGAGGTCTGCGGGCCCTTTTCGAGCTGCCACTGGCCGAGTTCAGGCGACTGCCGGGGCTCGGGCAGACCCGCTATGTGCAGTTGCAGGCCGCGCTCGAGCTCTGCCGGCGTTATCTGCGCAGCACGCTGGAGCGCGCCGGCCCGTTGACGGACCCGGGGGCCGCACGCAACTACCTGTCTGCGCAGTTCAAGTCACTGGACCGCGAAGTCTTTGCCTGCCTGTTCCTGGATGCCCGTCACCAGATCATCGCCTTCGAGGTCCTGTTCCAGGGCACGCTGGACTGCGCCACCGTGCACCCCCGCGAGGTCGTGCGGCGCGCACTCGGCCTGAATGCGGGCGCGGTGATCCTCGCCCACAACCATCCCTCGGGCGTGGCGGAACCCAGCATGGCCGACCGCGCACTTACCCGGCGGCTCTGCGAGGCACTCAGCCTGGTGGAAATCAGGGTCATCGACCATCTGGTGGTGGGTGATGGCGCGGCGACGAGCTTCGCGGAGCGGGGCTGGCTGTGAGGCGAGCGCCCGGCCCCGTCACCGTGCGTGACAGGGGCCGGCAATCAGGCTAGGATCGCGCGCCCTGCCAGCAGCAATCAGGCGAAATAACATGTCCAGAGTCTGTCAAGTCACCGGCAAAGGTCCGATCAGCGGCAACAACGTGTCGCACGCCAATAACAAGACCCGCCGCCGCTATCTGCCCAACCTGCATTACCGTCGCCTGTGGGTCGAAAGTGAACAGCGCTGGGTGAGCCTCCGCCTGAGCTCCCACGGCCTGCGCATCATCGACAAGGTCGGCATCGACCAGGTTCTCAAGGACATCCGTGCGCGCGGCGAGCGCGTCTGAGGAGCAAGACCATGCAGGAAAAAATCAAACTCGTGTCCAGTGCCGGTACCGGCCACTTCTATACGACCACCAAGAACAAGCGCAACAATCCCGAGAAGCTCGAGCGCAAGAAGTTCGATCCGGTGGTGCGCAAGCATGTGTCGTACACGGAAAGCAAGATCAAGTAAGGTCTCGCCCGGCTGTCACCGACAGCCTCCGGAAAAAAAACCCGCTACGGCGGGTTTTTTGTTGGGCGTCTCCCGTCGCGGGCAATGGCTCAGGCAGGACTCAGGGCATACGCCCGCACCCGGCGCGAGAAATCGGCGAGTGCCGCGATCCCGGTGGCTTCCGCTTCACGACACCATTCCTGCAACTTCTCGAGCAGGCTTTCCTGACTTGCGCTGCGCTCGGTGAACAGGGCGGCAAGGCGCTGCTGGAACTGGTACACCACAGCCAGTGCGCGACTGCTGGCCAGGCCCTGGGTCAACACGGCCTCCTCTTCAGGGCCCAGCAATACCGGCGAACGACTGAGCAAGCGTCGCAGGGGTCGCAAGGTCGCGCGCGCGCGCGCGGGCGCGCTGTTCACTTCCTCCCGATGCACCTGGCGCACCACGCGCTGCGCATAGTCCGCCATCACATGCCACTGGCTTGCGATCATCGCGCGCAGGGTTTCCTGGTCCAGTCCTGGCTCGCGCCGATCGGCGCGCAACCGCGGCGCCACTTTTTTCACACGCGCGAGCCCGAGCCCTTCAAGCAACCTGATGTAACACCAGCCGATGTCGAACTCCCAGGGTTTCATCGAGAACCGGGCGGAGCTCGCGAACGCATGGTGGTTGTTGTGCAGCTCTTCGCCACCGATGAGGATGCCCCATGGGGTGAGATTGGTGGAGCTGTCACGGGATTCGAAATTCCGGTAGCCGCGCCAATGCGCGGTGCCGTTGATCACCCCCGCGGCAAAAAACGGGATCCATGCCATCTGTACCGCCCAGACGGTGAGACCAATGGCGCCGAACAGCAGCACATCAGCAATCAGCATGAGGCTGATACCTATCCGGTCATGGCGGAAGACATGGCGTTCCAGCCAGTCATCGGGGGTTCCATGGCCGTACTTGGCAAGGGTCTCGGCGCACCCAGCCTCCTTGCGATAGAGCTCCGCCCCCTGCCACAGCACCTTGCGTATGCCATGGAACATCGGGCTGTGCGGGTCCGACTCGGTCTCGACAAAGGCATGATGCTTGCGGTGGACGGCGGTCCAGCTGCGGGTGGTCATGCCGGTGGTGAGCCACAACCAGGTGCGGAAAAAGA
>JBDLQR010000302.1:0-3608 GCA_039800485.1 Pseudomonadota bacterium | reverse complement strand
CCCTTGCGCGCGAAGATACGCGCCACTGCCGCAGGATTGCCGGCATTCGCGCCAAGGCCGTAGACCGTTTCGGTGGGAAAGGCGACGAGTTCTCCCGCCGCCAGGCGTGCGACGGCCCCGGCGATCAAGGACTCATTGGCAGTGGCGGAAGATTCCCCTCCGCGAGTGTCAGCGGGCACTGTCCGGGGCAGGCACGAACGGGGGTGGAGGAGGTACTTCGTTACTGAACACCGGTGCCTCCTCCGGCGCCGCTGGCGCGGCGAGTTCGGGCAAGGGCTGGCGCAGACTCGGCGACTCGCGTTCCTCCGGCGGGCGTTCTTCCGCGGCCAGCACGCCGCACCAGGCGAGGACCAGCAACGCGACCAGCCGGGCGGCAGGCAGCATGACTCAGGTCGCTCTCAGGGTATGCCCCAGGCCATCGATCATCCGATCGATTTCGGCATGGGTGACGGTCAGCGCCGGCATGAAGCGCAACAGCGAGGGGCGCGGAGAATTGAGCAGCAGGCCGGTGTTTTCCCAACCGGGTGCGCCCGCCAGCGCATCACGGGCATGGGCCACGATGGCAGCACCGCGTTCGGACCCGAGCTCGAGTGCACGCAGCAGGCCGATGCCGCGCTCCGCGCCCAGGCCATGCGCCGCGGACAGCGCAGTGAGCTTGTGCGAGAGGTAGTCGCCTGCGGCCCGCACGGCTGGTAGGAAATCAGGCTTCAGCATTTCACCCAGCACCGCAAGACCGACTGCCGCCATCAATGGATTGCCGTTGTAGGTACCGCCCTGATCACCGTGTTCGAATACACAGGCCTCACGCTTCGCCAGCAGGGCTGCCAAGGGCACGCCACCCCCGATACCCTTGCCGAGGGTCATGATGTCCGGCTCGACGCCGAATTGCTGATACCCGAACAGTGTCCCGAGGCGGCCCATGCCGGTCTGTACCTCGTCGCAGATGAGCAGAAGTCCATGGCGGTCCGCCAGGTCTCTCAGCGCGCGCATGAACTCGGGACTCGCAGCATTCACGCCCCCCTCGCCCTGCACAGGCTCCAGCATGATGGCGACGGTCTTGTCCGTGATCAGTGCCGCGACAGACTCCGCATCGTTCAACACGGCCTTGGGGAAGCCCGGCACCTGGGGCGCGAACATGGTGTCCCAACCGGGCTTGCCGGAGGCCGACATGGTCGCAAGGGTGCGGCCATGGAAGCTGTTGATGAGCGTGATGATCTCGTAGGCCCCCTGCTTGTGCACCCGGCCCCATTTGCGCGCAAGCTTGATGGCGCCTTCGTTGGCCTCCGCGCCGGAATTGGCGAAGAACACCTGGTCAAAACAGGAATTCCGGGTCAGCAGATCGGCCAGCGCCAGTGAGGTTTCGTTGTAGAAAGCGGGGCTGGGCGTGATGAGGCGCGGGGCCTGGGCCACCAGCGCCTCGACGATACAAGGCGGACAGTGGCCGAGGGCATTGACGGCCCAGCCCTGCACGAAATCCAGATAGCCTTTGCCGGTGTGGTCCCATAGCCAGGAGCCTTGGCCGCGGGTGAAGACCGCCGCCGGCCGGGCCGTGATGTCCATGAGTGCGTGTGTGGGGAAATCCTGGAACTGCATGCGTGCTGCCACCCGTTGACCTTGTGCCGGCGAAGGGCGACACAATACAAGAACCGGTGTCAAAATTCGCGACTGTGGCGTGCCGGCAGGGGTACGCTGCCCCACTGACCCAAGTTGATCCAAGGAGCATCCCGGTGTTGTGCGTTCGCCTCTCACTGATCCCGCTGCTGGTGGTTTTCGCCGGAATCGCGCCACTGGCGCTCGCAGATGCTGACCTCGACGCGGAACTTGAGGCCGCCTGGGGTGACGGCAACAAGACCTCTGCACAGACCATGCAGAGCCCGCAGAAGCAGTTCGAGGCGCGCCTCAAGTTGCTGGAGGCGCAGCGCGATGCCGGGATGAACCGCTGCCGGTCCAAATCGGGAGGCCAACGCTACTGCACCAAGTATGCGGAAGAGCTCTACCGCAAGGCGCGCCGGCAACTGGAGAAGGAGTTCGAAGGGGAGCTGGAAGACGCCGGAATCTCGCGCAATGAATCGAAAGGTTTCGGCCGACGCTGAGCAGCGCTACTCAGGGCGCGCTGCATTCCTCGCGCAGGAAACGTTCCAGTCGCGCCCGGTCCTCAGGCGCCAGGCGCATGCCGTTGGCCTCGGCCTCGGACAACTCCGTAGCGGCGCTCTCGCAGGCCTCCCGCTCGCGGAGTTCATCGGCGATGCGCAGTTCCTCGGTCTCGCTGTAGGGCACCTTGCAGGTCTCTGCAATGATCGCCTCCTGCGCCTTGATGGCGTTCGCGCGGGACGCATCATCCAGATAACGGCGCCCCCCGGTGTAGACATCTCCCTGGCCCGGCGGTCGCTTGATGCGAAAGCCGCCCTGATCGTCCTCATAGACCGGGCGTTCCATCTGCAACATGGTCAGCGCGCGCTTGGCCTCCTCGCAACGTTGGCGCACCCGTCTGTCCGCTTCGGCATTGTGCGCGGCGCGCTCAGCCTCCACGCGCCGACCGGCCTCCGTCTCGCGCATCTCTACCTCGGCGTTTTCACGCAGCCGGCGCACGGCGGCTTCGGCTTCCTGCGGAGAGAGTCGGGGTCGGGTGGGCGCGACCGTCACGGGCTCAGCCGCCACACCCTCGGGCGGGGTATCCCCGAAGTTGAGATTTCCCTCGGCGTCGCGCCAGCGCCAGGTCTCGGCAGCAGCGCCACCACAGAGGGTCATCATCCCCCACATGAGGCCGGCTACTGTGAGTACGCTCAGCCTGCGCTGCCGGCGGGCAGGCTGAAACTGGAGTGTGCGTGAGGCTGCGCCCATGCTGGCTCGGACCGTTTGTCCGCGTCCGACCTCCTTATTGAAAGTCTGCTCTCGACCTTATCACAGCCGGCAGCGGCCTTGGCCGGTCAGTCTCTGCTGCGCTATCTTGGTGACCCGTCCCCCGTCGATACGCAAGGTCCACGCCCCATGCGCGCATTTTCCCTGACACTCAGTCTCATCGGCCTTGCCCTCAGTCAAGGCGCCTTCGCCCTCGATGAGTCGTTCGCCCGCCAGTACGGCAAGAACCGGGTCAAGGTGGAGCGTCTGGAGGCTCCCAAGAGCGTCTCGGAGACACAGATGCAGTCGGCACGCGCCAAGTATGAAACCCGCATGGATCAGTGCCGGGGTGAAGCAGGACGCAACCGTCAGTACTGCATGCAGGAAGCGGAGAACACGCTGATGATCGAAGAGCGCAAGATCCGTGAACGTGCGCGCAAGGCAGAGGCCGAGGCGGAAGCCGCACGCTGACGCCCGTGAGCGCTCACCCACCGTCTCCCGTCCGCCATCGGCAGGCCGACTGGCCTGCTGCCATGCTGGCGGGGTTGCTGGCAGGTGTGATCTTCCTGCTGCTCAATGTAGCCCTGTGTTACCTGTTGCTTGCCAATCCCTGGCTCCCCGTGCAGCTGCCAGCAGCCTTGGTGCTGGGCGCGAAAATCCTGCCACCCGCGCCCATCGTGGGTGTCGTGGTGCCACTGGTGGGCCTTGCGGTCCACCTGCTGCTGGCTACCGGCTTCACTTGCCTCATCGCTTTCTGCCTCCATCGCTGG
>JBDLQR010000301.1:0-12987 GCA_039800485.1 Pseudomonadota bacterium | reverse complement strand
GAGCATGAACTTCTCGCTCGACAATCCGCACTGTCGTGCTGCGTCGTAGAGGAAAGTCGTCTGCTCGACCAGACCCTCCCAGTGGGCGACGGGATTGACGTTGACTTCGATGACGCCGGGGTCGGGCGTGACGCGCAGATGCACGAGCCGCGGGTCGCGGGGTGGCTCATAACCTTCGAGCGCCACCGGACAGCGAAGCTTGCACGCAGTGTCCTCGATGGCCGCAACCAGCGCGACGAAAGCCTCCACGCAGTCCAGAGGCGGCAGGAACACGAACAGGCACCCCTTGCGAGGTTCCACGCACAGCGCCGTGCGCGTCAGTCCCGCCGCTGACACAAAAGGCTGCGGAGATGCCGCATGTTGACTCTGTGTTCCAGCGCCGATGTTCTCGCGCCGCAGGAGTATCGAGGCGGTCGGGAGCGGTGCGAGCGGGCGTGTGGGGTCGGGCTGTATCAATGGCTCCTGATCGGACGGCGCTACCCACGGCAGCGAATCGAGCGGCAGACGCAGGCCCATGGGGGAATCACCGGGGAGCAGCAGGCAGCGCTCCTCGCGCAGGAACCAGCGTCCACTTTGCCAGCCGCCGCCATCGTGACGCAGCGGCAGCACATGCCCTACCGCATGCTCCAAGCCCTGGCTGAAAAGCCGGGTCAGCCGCGCGCGAGCGATCGGATCTTCCAGACGATTGTCGAAGGGATCGACATTGATGGGCAGGCGCCGCTCCTGCCACAGGGCATGCCAGGGATCCTCATAGGCAGGGAAGACGTGGGCGGGATCGCAGCCAAGGCGTTCGGCGAGCGCGCAGAGGAACGTCTGTGCGGTGTGTGCCGTAGCGCCGCGCGAGGTGTCATCCAGGCACAACCATTCAGAGGCCTGCCAGAGCGGCTCTCCATCCGCGCGCCAGATGAGATTGAGGGACCAGCGCGGCAGGGGCTCGCCGGGGTACCACTTGCCTTGTCCCTGATGCACCAGCCCGTGAGGCGCGCAGTGTTCGCGCAGCTTCGCCAGCAGTTGACTGGCCCGCGCCCGTTTGCCGGGACCGAGGGCCGCGGTATTCCATTCCTCGCCATCCGGATCATCGACCGCTACGAAGGTTGGCTCGCCACCTTGGGTGAGACGAACATCAAGCGATCGTAGTTGGGCATCCACCGCATTGCCGAGCGCATTGATTGCAGACCACTGGGCTTCACTGTAGGGCTTGGTAACGCGCGGCGTCTCATGGACGCGGGCGACATTCATCTCATGGCTGAAGCTCACCTCGCAGGGTTCCAGCGAGCCCGAGATGGGCGCGGCCGAACCCGGGTCAGGCGCACACGCAAGCGGCAAATGGCCCTCGCCGGCGAGCAGTCCTGAGGTGGGGTCCAGACCAATCCAGCCAGCGCCGGGGAGGAAGACCTCGCACCACGCATGAAGATCCGTGAAATCTCGCGTTGGCCCTGCCGGACCCTCCACCGGTGCAACATCGGGTTCCAGCTGGATCAGATAGCCGGAGACGAAGCGCGCGGCGAGCCCCAGTTCACGCAGGATGCAGACCAGCAACCAGGCGGAATCGCGGCAGGATCCCGCTCTGCGCGCAAGCGTTTCCTCCGGCGTCTGCACGCCGGGCTCCATGCGGATCAGATAGGTGATTTCCTGCTGCAGCCGACGGTTCAGTTCAACCAGGAAATCAACGGTGTCGTGGGGCCCACGCGGCACGCTCGACAGCCACGCCGACAGCAGCGGTCCGGTGGGTGCGGGTTGCCGGCAAGGGGCGAGCTCAGCGGACAGCGAGGGTGCGTAGCTGAACGGAAAGTGGCGAGCGCTCTCCTCCAGGAAAAAATCGAATGGATTGAGCACGGCCATTTCCGCGACCAGCGAAACCGACACCCGGAATTCTCGCGTGCGCTCCGGGAAGACCAGCTGTGCCAGGTGATTGCCGGAAGGATCCTGCTGCCAGTTGATGAAATGACTGTCCGGCGTGATGCGCAGCGAATAACTCAGTATCCGGGTTCGGCAATGGGGTGCAGGCCGTAGTCGAACGGTCTGTGCGCCAAGCTGCACCAGTCGGTCGTAGCGGTACTGCGTGGTGTGCTCGAGCGCAACGTGAATGGACAAGGGCCTCGGCTCCGCTGAACAGACAGGGGCTTCGAGCTTACTGTGCCCTTGATGCGGCGCAAGCGTTGCATCGCAAAAAAAGCTGCGCGCACAAGATTGGCGCGGCTTTCAGTGTCGCGACACACAGGATGCGCCGATTTGGCGCACCCTGTCTGCCATCTGTGCAGGTCAGACCCGCACGTACTCGTAGCTGACCGGCATGTTGTTGATGCCGCGATCGGGCGGCGCCAGCCAACCAGCCATTTTGCCCGGTTCTGTCACCCGCACCATCAGACTTTTCACGTAAGCCTTGTCTTCCTCGCTCGGCATCCACTGCAGACGCTTGCGGGCATGGTCCTCGGCGTTCATGCGATTGCCCTGGAGGTCGGTCGCGATCCCAGCCCAGGTCCCGATGTTGCGCCCGAAGCGCGTGGAAGGCAGTGACAGCTGCACGTCATGACCTGCGCGCTTGATGATCATGTTCCAGCGCTTCAGTCCCATCTCGCAGTCCTTGACGTAAGACTCGCGCGCCACTTCGTTCATCGCATTGCGCATCGGCACGGTCTCGCTGCCCACGCCACCACGATCATCAGGAACGGCAAGCTCGAAAGTGCTCTCGGTGCAGAGGTGATCCTCATACAGAGCCTCGTCCGGGCGCCCCTTGATGCCGTTGGCGAAAGTGGTTGCTGCATTGGAAGAGACTTCAGACCCGAAGAGATCCAGCGAGGAGGTGAACCAGAAATTGAGATAACGCTGCAGGAGCGGCAGGTCGATGCCGCCGGCACGGCGGATGGCTGCCGGATCATCAGTGCCAAGCTCTTTCATGAGCTCGAGGGTGCGGCGGATGACACGGCTCAAACCAGTCTCGCCCACGAACATGTGATGGGCTTCTTCAGTCAACATGAAGCGGCAGGTGCGCGCCAGCGGATCGAAGGACGATTCAGCCAGACTCTTCAGCTGGTACTTGCCATCACGGTCGGTGAAATAGGTGAAGCAGAAGAAAGACAGCCAGTCTTCGATCGGCTCGTTGAAGGTGCCAAGGATACGGGGTTTGTCTTCATCGCCGGAATGACGGGAGAGCAGCTCCTCGGCCTCTTCGCGTCCATCGCGGCCGAAATAGGCATGCAGCAGGTAGACCATCGCCCACAGGTGCCGTCCTTCTTCCACATTCACCTGAAAGAGATTGCGCAGGTCATAGAGCGAAGGGCAGGTCAGCCCCAGCAGGCGCTGCTGCTCGACGGATGCAGGCTCGGTATCACCCTGGGTGACGATGAGGCGCCGGAACTGTGACCGGAATTCGCCCGGCACCTGCTGCCACACCGGCTCGCCCATCATGTCGCCAAAGCCGATGCGGCGGTCAGGGATGGCGTCCGCAAGAAAGATGCCCCAGCGGTAATCTGGCATCTTCACCGCGCCATAGCTTGCCCAGCCTTCGACATCCACGCCAATGGCGGTGCGCAGGTAAACATCGTTCTCGGCGAATTCACTCGGACCCATTTCCTGCCACCAGTCGAGGAATCGCGGTTGCCAGTGTTCAAGCGCGCGCTGCAAGGTGCGATCGCTCGCCAGGTTGACGTTGTTCGGAATGCGTTCGCTGTAGTTGATGCTCATCACGATTCTCCGCTGACGGAAGTCAGATAAAGAGGAGGGTGCGGGCCTAGACCCGTTCCCAGTTGAATTGCGCTTTGCTCCCGGTGCCGAAGACTTTCAGTGCGCCCTGTTCGCCTACCGCATTGGGGCGGATGAAAATCCAGTTCTGCCAGGCGGAGAGGCGCCCGAAGATGCGAGTCTCCATGCTCTCCTGTCCCCCGAAACGCAGGGATGCCTCCATGCCCGTGAGTGCATCAGGGGACAGGCTCGCGCGCTCCTCGATAGCGAGACGCACTTCGTCTGCCCAGTCGAGGTCGTCCGGTGCAAACGTCACCAGGCCGAGCGTCATCGCCTCTTCGGCCGTGAGGGCCTGGCCCATCACCTCGTGCGCCGCAGCCACGGGCTCCTCGCGGCCGCAGAAGCGTGTCGCAAGACGGGTCAGGTGATTCACCATGGGATAGAGGCCGAAATTCACTTCACCCAGCGTGAGGGCAGGCGCCTGGTCCGGCGTGTCTGGTAACTGCAGCATGTAGCTGCGGTCCGCGCACAAGGCGAGCTCGGCGAGTGTGCCGGCAAAGCAGGAGCCTTCGTCGATGAGGGCATAGAGGCTGCGCGAGGAGACGTCCAGCCGCGCCAGCGTGCGACGCAGGAACCCGAGTGTCTCGGCCACCAGCCAGTCTTCCTGCAGCGCGAGCAGCGTATTGTCGATAGCCTGCATCACGGCCGGGTTGCCACGGGTCTTGATGATCCAGGTTCCCAGCTCCAGCTCGTTCAGGCGCAGCAGCAGGATCGCATCATCGAGTTCCCGCGCCATGGCGAGCGGCCACCAGTCGGCAGCGGCGGCGTGAATACCCGCACTGTCAGAGGGGCCGGCCTGATCAGGAGTGGAGATGGTGAGCGTCGCGGTGCGTGCCCGGCGATCGATGGCAACGTCCACGTGCCGGTAGTGAATCCCCGCGTGATCAATCACGCGCGCTAGTGGCACCAGACTGATGCCGCAGGCAGCGGTGCGCCGCGTGCTCGAATCGCGCAGCCGCGCGACATGCCCGGCAAGCGCTTCAGTGAATGCCTGTGGCCGGGCGATGTGGTCGACCAGTCCCCACTGCCGTGCGCGATCCCCGCGTACGCCTTCGCTGGTAGTGCAGAAGAAATCAGCCAGATCACGCCGCACTCGGCGCTTGTCGATGATGCGTGTCAGCCCGCCGGTGCCGGGCAACACGCCAAGCAGCGGAACCTCGGGCAGGCTGACGGTGGAGGATCGATCATCCACCATGAGGATCTCGTCGCACGCCAGGGCCATTTCGTAGACGCCACCGGCACAAGTGCCGTTCACGGCCGCGAGGAAGCGCAGGCCTTCGTGGAGACTGGAATCCTCGATGCCGTTGCGGGTCTCGTTGGTGAACTTGCAGAAATTCACCTTCCACGCGTGGCTCGACTGACCGAGCATGTAGATGTTTGCGCCCGAGCAGAACATGCGCTCCTTGCGGCTGGTCAGGACCACTACCTTGACCGCGGGATGCTCAAAGCGCACGCGCTGCAGGGCGTCGTGGAGTTCCATGTCCACGCCGAGATCATAGGAGTTGAGCTTCAGTTTATAGCCGGGCTTCATGCCCTTCTCTTCATCCACATCCAGGGACAGCGTGGCCACATCGCCTTCGATGGCCATGTGCCAGTGGACGTACGAATCCGGATGACGATCGTAGGTGAGATAGTGGGGAACATCCCCGGCAGGGTCTCGCACGGCGCTCATGGTGTGATCTGCTCCTCGGCGGTGGCGCCTTGCAGCGCTTGTGTAAGGGAGTGGAAAGCCTCGTCGGTACTGAGGCCGGAGGTATCGAGGGTGAATTCGGACTGCGCATAGAGCGGCGCGCGCTCCAGCAGGATCTGGCGCAGGTCCTCCATGGCCTCCGCGTTGCCTGCCATGGGCCGCATGTCGCCTTGTGCGATGACGCGCGCCATGTGTTCCTCCGGAGTGGCCTTGAGCCACACCGTGAAGCAGGAGGAGAGCAGGGTGGCGAAGACAGTCGGTGCGGTGACGATGCTGCCACCGGTGGCGATGACGCACTCCGGATATTCATTCAGCACCTGTGCGAGACAACGTTCCTCGTGACGCCGGTAGGTGGCCTGCCCGTAGAGCAGGAACAATTCTTCCAGCGGTGTACCGGAACGACGCTCGATTTCCCGGTCGAGCTCCACGAAAGGCACCTGGCGGGACTCGGCAAGGCGGGCACCCAGAGTGGACTTGCCAGCGCCACGCAGTCCAAGCAGGGCAATGCGCCGCGTCCGCACGGCGGCTCCGGCCCCGAGCTCGCCTTGGAGGCGTTGTCGCAGACGACCCAGTGTGTCAGCCGGCAGCTCCCGCAACAGGGCGCAAAGCAGTGTGTACTCCACCGATCCCGGATAGGGGTCGTCCAACAATTCAGCCGGGCGCATACCGAGGGCACCGGCAATCTTCTGCAGCACAAGAATCGACGCGTTGCCGTCGCCACGTTCGAGCTGTGCGATGTAGCGCTCCGACACACCGGACTGGCCCGCAAGCGCGCGGCGGGTCATGCCACGCCGGGCACGGGCGCGTCGAACCCTGTCTCCCAACTCGTGCAGCAGTGCCCCTTCCGCAGCCTCGGGGGCTGCGGTGAGGTGCTGAGTCGCGAGATCGGGTGGTGTCACGGCCATGATGAAATATATTGCCGACTTGGAAGTGCTTTGAAATATAATTCATCAAAATCCAAGGTCGCAAGCGGGGGGGAAAGCACATGAACGAGGGCATCCGCATTCTGGTGGGCACGACCACCGGCAATACCCAATATGTGGCCGAGGAAGCCCAGTACCAGCTCAAACAGGCGGGCTGTGAGGCAAAAATCCTGCCCATGGACGACCTCGACGCGGGGGTGTTCGCGGGTGGAGGTGCTTTCCTGGTGTGCGTATCCACCTACGGCTACGGAGATGTACCTGCCAACGCCAAGAAGCTTTACGAGTCGCTGGTCAAGGACAAGCCCGACCTCTCGGCAGTGCGCTACGGGCTCATTTCCCTGGGCGACTCCTCGCACGCCCAGACCTTCTGTTTCGCCGGACGGCGTTTCGACCAGATCCTGCAGAAGCTGGGGGCGCGTCGCCTGGGTGAAGTCCTCAATCACGACGCCTCCTCGGGCGTGATGCCCGAAGAGGCCGCCTCTGGCTGGATGCAGCTCTGGACCCCCGCCGCACGCGAGGTGCTGGCCGTCTGATGACTTTGGGGCACACTGGGAAGCCCAATTCCACGAAGTCCCCAAAGCCCCCGGAGTAGCAGAGATGATGTCCGTTGCCGACCACAGCGTCTCACCCCCGAAGGTGGAGATTCCGCGCAGCTATAACGCGGCCCACGACCTGCTGGCGCGCAACCTGCGTGCCGGACGCGCAGACAAGCTCGCCTACATCGACGATCACGGCAGTTACACGTTTGGCGAACTGCAGCGGCGAGCCAACCGTGTGGCCCACGGGCTGCTCGCGGCAGGCCTGCAGCCCGAGGATCGGATCATGCTCGCGCTGCATGACTCCATCGACTTTCCCAGTGTTTTCCTGGGCGCGATACAGGCAGGCATCGTGCCTGTCGCCGTCAACACGCTGCTCACTGCAGCCGACTACCGTTTCATGCTGGCAGACAGCCGGGCCAAGGCCTTGGTCGTCTCCTCACCGCTGCTTGAAACCTTCCGCCCCGGTCTTGCCGAGGCGCCCTTCTGCACCCGCATCATCGTCGCGGGGCCCCCTGTCACGTCGGCAGAGACTTCCCTTGCGGCGCTGATGAATACAACGGCGGATGACTTCGCACCGCTTGCCCGATCGCCCGACGAACCCTGCTTCTGGCTTTATTCCTCCGGCTCCACGGGCACCCCCAAGGGCACCGTCCATGCGCATGCGAGCCTCATCCAGACTGCCGAGTACTACGCGCGACCCATCCTCGGAATCTCTTCGGAGGATGTCGTGTTCTCTGCTGCCAAGCTGTTTTTTGCCTACGGCCTTGGCAACAGCCTCAGCTTCCCCTTGGCCGTCGGCGCCACCGCCATTCTCATGGCGGAACGTCCCACCCCCGAAGCGGTGTTCAAGCGGCTCGTGGCGCATCGCCCGTCGATTTTCTACGGCGTCCCCACCTTGTATGCAGGCATGCTGGCGCATCCCGAATTACCCGCCGCCGAGGCGCTCGGGCTGCGCTTGTGTACCTCCGCGGGAGAGGCCTTGCCGGCAGAGATCGGTCAACGCTTCACGGCCCGGTTCGGGGTGGAAATCCTGGACGGCATCGGATCCACCGAGATGCTGCACATCTTCATGTCCAACCGTCAGGGTGATGTCCGCTATGGCACCACGGGCCGGCCGGTGCCCGGATATGACATCCGCCTGTGCGACGAACAGGGTGTCGAGGTGGAGGCGGGCGCCTTGGGCGAGTTGCAGATCAAGGGTCCGACCGCGGCGCTTGGCTACTGGAACAGTCGGGCACGCAGCCAGGCCACCTTCGTCGGGGAGTGGACCCGCGCCGGCGACAAGTACACACGCGATGCCGAAGGCTATTTCACTTACAGCGGCCGCTCCGACGACATGCTCAAGGTCAGCGGTCAGTACGTATCGCCGTTCGAAGTGGAAGGTGCACTGCTGACGCATCCTGCGGTGCTCGAGGCTGCGGTGGTCGGCAAGGCAGATGAGGATGCGCTGATCAAACCGCTCGCCGTGGTGGTGCTCAAACCGGGGGTCACCGCTGATGCAACGCTGGAGGCCGCGCTCAAGACGCATGTCAAGCAACGTCTCGCCCCGCACAAGTATCCACGCTGGATTCGCTTCGCGACCGAGCTTCCCAAGACCGCCACAGGTAAGATCCAGCGCTTCAAGCTTCGCGACGGAATCTGATCATGCACGCACGTACCCTGCTGGCCACCGTGTGGTCGGTCGTTCTGACCTGCGTCCTTGCGCCGGCTCTGGCCGCGGAACTGGCCACGCCGCTCGAAAAGAACGACTACACCCGTATCAGCAACTCCACTGAAATCGCGGACTGGTTGCGCGCGCTGGCGGCGCGTCATCCGGACCATGCGCGGGTCGACGTGCTTGGGCACAGCGTGCAGGGGCGGGAAATTGCAGTGCTGCACCTCGCGGCGCCACACACGGAAGCAGACAAGCCACGGCTCAAGGTCATGGTGACCGCCAGCCAGCATGGGGCCGCCGAGCCTGCTGGCGGAGAGGCGCTGCTGGTGGTGGCACGGGAGATACTTGAAGGGAGTCGCAAGGAACTGCTCGAGGATCTCGAACTCATCTTCGTCCCCAATGCGAACCCGGACGGGCGTGACCTCGGCCGGCGCAGCAACGCCAACCGGGTGAACCTGAATGTCGATTTCGTGCTGCTGACCCAACCCGAGAATCGCCTTCTGCGCGATGCGCTGTACAACCTTGCTCCGGATGCCCTGCTGGATTCCCATGAGTCCGCAGTCCTCAAGCGTCAGACTCTGGCCAAGGAGGGTTATCTGACGGACTTCGACGCGCAATTCGAATACAGCAACAATCCCTCCGTTCCCGCAGCGCTGCGCACCTATGCACTGCAGACATTCCTGCCGGCCATCAATACTCGCGTGTCGGCTGGTGGGTTGCCCGCGCACCGCTACATCGGCGAAATCACCAGCCTCAAGCAACCCATCACGCACGGGGGCCTCACCCTGCGCAATTTCCGCAATACTGCAGGCCTGAGCGGCACGCTGGCGATTCTGGTCGAAACCAAACTTGATTCGCGTGATGACACCTGGCCCACCTGGCGCAACATCAAGCAGCGAGTCTCCCGGCAGATTCTGTGCATCAACAGTTTCCTCGATCTCACCCGCGAGCAGGCCGAAGAGATTCGGGCAGTGACCACTGCGGCGCACCAGGCACTGCCTCGCGAGCCGTTGACGCTTTATGCCGGTTACGAGCGCGACAGGGACCACCCCACGGTACGCATTCCCATGCGCAGGATCGACACCCGCGAACTTGAGGAAATCGAGTTCCGGAATCATCGCAAGCAGGTGAACGGCGATACCCTGCCTCTTCCGCCCATGTTGGCCGTGGCGCGACACGGTGATCTGATCCAGCCGGTACTCGACAGGCATTCCATCCGTTACCACGAGGTGGAGGAGGCGACGCGTGCAGAGGTAGTGGCGACGCGCGTGAAGGTTGCTCCTGACATGTATGCGCGTGGCAAGTTGCTGGCGGAAACCCGCAAGACCGTGACCTTGGAGCCAGGCAGCCTGCTGATCGATACCGCCCAGCCGGGTGGCAGGGTCGCAGCCTTGCTGCTCGATCCGCGTGCCAACAGCAGCCTGTTCCGCTACCCGGAATACACCCGGCTGATTCAGCCCGAAGAGGAGTTCTTCATCTACCGGACCTTCAAGGGCGCGACCCGCAGCCAGCCGTGACGGAACTGCCAACGCCACTGGAGCACCATCAGTACCAGCGCTATTCAAGCTCGGGTGAAATAGAGGCCTATCTCACGGCCCTGGCCACGGCGGGCGGCCCCTATGCCCGACTCGATCGCCTCGGCAGCTCGGCCCACGGTCGTCCGCTGCACGCCCTGATCTGTTCCGCGCCGCGCCGCGCAGGGCAGCCGCGCCTGCGCGTGATGCTGGTCGGATCCCAGCATGGCGCCTCGGAAGCGGCAGGCTGCGAGGCCTTGCTCATGCTGGCGCGCGCGGTGCTCATCGGTGACCTGCAGGAATGCCTCGATACCCTCGAATTCGTGTTCATCCCGAATGCCAACCCCGATGGCAGGGAGAGTGATTCCAGTCGCAACGGCAACGAGGTCAACATCAACCGCGATTTCGTGCTGCTCTCGCAACCGGAAACGGCGGCCCTGGATGATGCGGTGCTGCGCTACGAGCCTGAAGTGATACTCGACGCCCATGAGTCTGCCAGCCTCAAGACGCGCACCCTTGGTCGCGAGGGCTACCTGACTGATTTCGAGGCCCAGTTCGACATGGCGGCCAGTCCGGCCGTGGCGCCCGCCCTGCGCGAGTATGGCGAACACGAGCTCCTGCCCGCGCTGCTGGCGGCGGTACAGGCACAGGGTCTGCGCGCGCAGCGCTATATCCGTGAAATCACCTCCACGCGCCAACCCATCACCCACGGTGGATTGACTGCGCGCAAGTTCCGCAACAAGGCGGGATTGCGGGGAGCCCTCACCGTGCTGCTCGAGACCCCCATGGAGCCCAAGGACGGAAGCTATCCGAGTTATCGCAATATCGCGGAGCGCGTGGCGCGTCAGACGCTGTGCATGCGCGCTTTCCTCGCGGTGATCAGCCGCGAGTCCGCACGGATCGCGCAGGTGGTGGCGACTGCCGAACGTCTGCCCCGTGACAACGCGTTGCCCCTGAACGGCGTCTGGGTCAGAAATCCATCGTCGCCAGAGGTGGTGATCGAACTGCGGCGCCGGGAGGACTACCTGCGGGAGGCCGTCACCTTCGAGGATTGGCGATGGCTGGAGATGCGAGATCCGCTGTTATTGCCGCGGGCTTATGTCATCACTGCGCACACAGCCGTGTTCGCGAGTCTGCTGTCGCGCCACCAGTTGCTATTTGAAATCCTTGATGAGCCGACCGGCTGCACACTCGAGCGGGAGCGCTACCGGGGCTTTGATCCCGTCGAAGGCAGCTGGAATGGCGTCGAGACTGAGCGGGCACAGGCCCGGGCGGAACCGGGCAGCCTGCTGGTGCCGATGACCAGCCGCAGCGCGCGACTCCTGCCGCTCTTGCTCGAGCCCCGCTCGCAGAGCAGTGTTTTCCGTTATCTCGCCTATGCGCGCCTGCTGGAGGATGAGACGCCGCTGTTCGTCGCGCGTATTCCCCGGGATGCAGAGCGTCTGCCGGATGGTGTCAGGCGGTCGGTACGCTGACCACGGCCTGTCCCTGGGTCTTGATCTCGCCGCGCTGATCCACCGCGCGCAGATGAAGCCGCAGGCGCTGTTCCCCCTCTATCGTGAATTTCTCCGCCACTTCGGCCTCGCAGGTAATCGCATCTCCCACACGAGTCATGGCCGTGAAACGGGTTTCGAAACTGCGAATGTCCGATTGCGCCACATGATCAGTCAGGCAGCGCCCCATCCAGGCCATGATGAGCATGCCGTGCGCGATGACGTCACCGAGACCAGCCTCCCGCGCAAAGTCGCTGTCCACATGCACGGGGTTGTGATCACCCGAGGCACCGCAATAAATCGCGAGCTGTGCCCGGGTCAGGGGCGGCAGCTTCAGCACCGGCAGACGGTCGCCCACGGCAAGTGCCTGCCAGTTGACGGTGAGGGCGGGATTATCCATGGCGGATCACCAGAGTGCGTCGGAAATCAGCCACTGCCTGTCCATGCTGGTTGGTGATGGCATTGTCCTGGACCACGAATTCCAGCAAGCCGCCCTTGCGGGTATGGATGTCCGCGATGACCGCGTGGAAGGTCAGCGCATCGCCCGCGAACGCGGGCGCGTGGTAGGTAAAGCCCTGTTCCGCGTGCAAGACCTGGGGCAGGGGGATCCCCACCTCATCAAACCAGCCGTAGGGGTCGGGCCTGTCCATTTCGAGGCAGAACAGGAAAGTGGGGGGCATCAGCAGGCCGGGATAGCCCGCCAGGCGTGCGGCCTCGTCGTCGACGCAGACCGGCCGGGTTTCACCGATCGCCTTGGCGAACTGGCGTAGTCGGCCTTTCTCGACCTCGAGTGTGCACGTCGGCGACCGGTAACCGATGAACTTCGGATCTATCATTCAGCTGGCTCCCGTGTTGACCCGCAGCCATGCGGTGCACTCCGGCGGTATTATGTCACCGGTTTTCGTTGTGAGCAGACAAGAAAGGATCCCTCGTGCCCAAGCTGACCGAGACCGAAATCACGCAGTTCCTGGCCGAGCCCGGCTTGCTCATGGATATCGCCACCCTGGATGGCGATGGTTGGCCGGCGGTGTGCCCCATCTGGTACATCTTCGAGGAGGGCAGGATCTGGTTCACTCCCCGGCAGCATTCCGAATGGCTGTCGAACATCCGGCGTGATGCGCGTGTAGCGCTGTGCATCGATGAAATTGTCGTGCCGTATCGCAAGGTCATCGTCCAGGGTTATGCGGTGATCGTGCATGAAGTGGGTGAGGATGATCTCTGGCGCGACCGTTACCGGCGCATCGCTGAACGCTATCTCGCGCGCACGGACGCCAATTCCTATGTCGATGTGACCGATGATCAGCCCCGCGCACTGTGTTCGGTGTCACTGGCGGACTCCGAGGTCAAGACCTGGCGCATGCCCACGGGCAACGAGGCTTATCAGGGGATCTGGGCCAAACGCTACTGGACGGGCGATGCCAAGGCCGGTACCC
>JBDLQR010000300.1:0-6175 GCA_039800485.1 Pseudomonadota bacterium | reverse complement strand
AGCTGCACCCGCAGCGGGATGGGTACGGCAGGCCCCTGATCAAGCTTCGGAGCGCCGCTGGTCTGGTGGGCGAGGAGGGCGGCGAGCGGAATCACCAGCAGGGCGGTCAGGGCCAGCACCTCGAGCGCCATCACCCAGCCCCAGCCATCGATCAACCATTGGGTCAACGGGGCAAAAATGAACTGACCCAGTGAGGCGCCTGCGTTGATGATGCCGGCAGAAAGCGCGCGCTTGTTCTCGGGCAGATAGTTGGCGAGCCAGCCGATGAGGATGGAGAAACTGCCGGCGCCCGCACCGGCCGCGGCGAGAAAACCGAGGCTCAAGGTCAGCATCAGCGAGTGGGTGGCGAAGGGCGTCAAGGCGGTGCCGCTCGCCACCATCATCGAGCCCAGCAGAATCACGCGGAAGCTTCCCCAGCGCTCTACCAGGGCCCCGAACACAGGCTGGGCCACGCCCCACATCAATTGCGAGACGGCAAAGGCAAAGCTGATTTCCACCAGCGTCAATGGCCGGTGTGCATCCAGCGGCGCCACGAAAAGTCCCAGCGACTGGCGTGCCCCCATGTTCAGCATGAGGATGCCGGCCGCTGCCGACAGCAGCAGCCATAGCGAACGCCGCGGCGGCGCAGAGTCGTGGCTTGCCGGATTGCTCATCATGCCTCCACAGGCTCACGCACGAACAGTGCGGAGAGGAACCCGACCCCACAACCGAACATCACGTAATAGGCGGCGGCCAGCGGATCCCCCGTGAAATCGATCAGAAAGGTCACGAGGAAAGGCGCGAAACCGCCAAAAATCATCACGGCCAGGTTGTAGGCCAGCGAGAGTCCGCGCGAGCGCACGGTGGTATCGAATTGCTCTGCAACCGCCGTCGACAGCGGGCCGTAGAAGATGCCGAGGAAGATGCAGAGCGTGATCTGCATGAAGAGCAGCGAGCCGAACCCGGGGGCACCCTGTGCGTAGCTGAACAGAGGCTGCAGGCCGACCAGCATCAGTGCCGCACCCGCCAGCAGAAAAGGCCGGCGGCCGTAGCGGTCCGACAGTATCGCCACCAGCGGGATCACGGCCGTCAGACAGACAAGGGCGATGGCCTGGATCGTGAAAGCCTCTGCCAGTGCAATGCCGAGCTGCTGCTGGGCAAAGGTCGGCATGTAGATGAGGAGCACGTAATAGGTGATCGTGCCGCAGATCACGAGCCCGAAGGTGGTGAGCACAGCCCGCAGATTCCGTACCACCACCTGGGCCAGTGACAGCGGGTGTGTCATCTCCGCCCGTGCCTGCAGGAATTCCTCAGGCTCCTCGATGTGACGACGGATGTAGACTGCGACCGGCGCGATCAGGAGCCCGAAGGCGAAGGGGATGCGCCAGCCCCAACTGTCGAGTTGCGCCGGCGTGAGCAGGGTCGTGACCAGCACACCGGCAACGGCGCCCCCGAGCGCCGCGAGCGTGAGCCCCACCTGTTGCAGCGAGCCGTAGAAGCCGCGTCGTCCGCGTGGCGCGACCTCCACCAGAAAGGATGTCGCAATCGCGAATTCACCACCGGTTGCAAAGCCTTGCAGGAGGCGCGCCAGCACGATGAGCAAGGGCGCCCCGATTCCAATTGCGGCATAGGGCGGGGCCAGGGTGATGATGAGCAGCGAAAGGGTCATCAGGCTCATGATGAGCTGCAGCGCAGCCTTGCGGCCATGGCGGTCTGCAAACATGCCGAGCACGATGCCGCCCACCGGGCGCATGAAAAAACCGACGCCGAAGGTGGCGGTGGTTTTCAACAGGGCCAGGAATTCGCTGTCCTCAGGAAAGAACAGCCGCGAAATGATGACGGTAAGGAAACCGAACACCACGAAGTCATACCATTCGAGCGCGTTGCCGATGACGGCTGCGATCACCTGTTTGCGACGTGTGGCGGGCATCAGCGAATCCTGGGCACGAGTGACGCGCGAGTGTAACCGTTTTGATGCGTTGCGGTCCCCGGACCGGGGCCCGAGCCGCGCCACGGGCGTGGATTACGTGCGCAGGGATGATCCGGTAGAGTCAGGCAAAAAGCAGGGGAGGGGAGACACGTGGCAAGCGCTGTATTGACATGGGGAATGGTTGGGCTGTGGGCACTGGCCGGGGTGGCTCAGGCGGACGAGGATCAAAAGCTCGGCGAGCAGCTCTTCGCCCGCAATTGCGCTGGCTGTCACAGCACAACACCCGCCCCGCGCGCCATGACGCCCACCGAGATGGCGGCATTGCCGCCAGAGAAAATCTACGCAGCGCTCGTGAGTGGGCAGATGATGCCGCTCGCCGCCGGGCTCGGTGAAATCGAGAAACGCGCCATCGCGCTCCATGCCTCCGGCAAGCCCTGGGGTACGGTGCCCGCTGCCAAGGTGGAGGAAAAGCTCAGCCAGTGCGCTGCATCACCGCCGCTGCCCGCGGACGCCCTCAGCAAGCCGCATTGGAGTGGCTGGGGTCTGGACGACGACAGCACGCACTTCCAGCCGGCCGCACGCGCAGGTTTGTCGGCGGCAGAGCTGCCCGCGCTCGAGCTCAAGTGGGCCTTCGGTTTTGCGGGCGGTACCACGGTCTCTACCCAGCCTGCTGTGGCAGGAGGCCGAATCTTCCTCGGCTCGCACGAGGGCGGCATTTACGCGCTCGATGCGGCCACGGGGTGCGCGCACTGGAAATTCCAGACACCCGCCGCAGTCCGTGGCGCCATCCACCTCGAGCAGCGCCCGGATGGTCGCTTCGTGCTCTACACCGGGGATCGCAGTGCGCATGTCTATGCCTTGGATGCCAACACCGGGGAGCTGCTGTGGAAGGTGAAGGTAGATGAGCATCCGCACGCACTGGTGACCGGTTCACTCGCTATCCATGACGATGTGCTCTATGTGCCGGTGGCTTCGTTCGAGGAGCTTTCGGGCGCCTCTGCCAGTTACGAGTGCTGCACTTTTCGTGGCAGCGTGGTGGCACTCGATGCCGCCACTGGCGCGCAACGCTGGAAGTCGCATGTGATCCCCGATCCACCGCAAAAGACGCGCAAGAGCGCCGCAGGCACCCAGCTGTGGGGACCCTCCGGTGCCGCAGTCTGGTCGCAGCCGACCATCGATCCCAAGGCCGGCGTGCTCTACATCACGACCGGTGACAGCTACTCGGCGCCTGCAGCCGCGACCAGCGATGCGATCGTTGCCATGGATCTCGCCACCGGAAAAATCCGCTGGCACATGCAGGCAACGCCGGATGATGCCTTTTCGCTGGCGTGCGTCTCGCCCACGGCGGATGCAAAAACGCTGGAGGAATGCGGTCCGGATATCGACTTCGGTGCTTCGGCCATCCTGCGCACCCTTCCGGATGGCAAGCGGGTTCTGCTCGCGGGCCAGAAGTCAGGCGTGCTGCACGCCCTCGACCCCGATGCCGGGGGCCGTGTGCTGTGGCAACAGCGCCTGTCGCCGGGCGGTGTGCTGGGCGGTATCGAGTGGGGCTTTGCAGCTGATGAAAAGAACGTCTACGTGCCCATCTCCGATGTGTGGGAGAGCAAGTTCACCAAGGGCGCCGCGGGCGGGGTGTATGCAGTGCGGATTGCCGACGGCAAGGAGGTCTGGAATACGCCCGCTGCCAAGCCCGCATGCGAGGGCACGCCAGGCTGCAACGCAGGTCAGCCCGCAGCCGCAACCCTGATTCCGGGTGTGTTGTTCTCGGGTTCCATGGATGGGCACATGCGCGCCTATGACCCCGCCACCGGGCGTGTGATCTGGGATTACGACACCTTGCGCGACTACACCACCGTGAATGGGGTGCCTGCCCATGGAGGCGCCATCAAGGGCGCGGGCGTGACCGTCGCGGGAGGCTGGGTGTATTTTGGATCCGGCTATGGTTTGTGGGGAATGCCGGGCAATGTGTTTCTGGCCTTCGGGCCGCCGTGACCACCGCGCCATGAGTGCGCGCCCGGCGCTGGACAGACCGAACCTGACGGGAGCAGACGCATGATTTCGATCCTCGGACGAGCCCGCATCGAAGCCCTGCCCAGATTCATGGGCATGTTCTCCACGGATGGCGCCACGATGCGCCGCAAGCATGGGTCCTGCAGTGCGCAGGTCTTCAAGGTCTGCGCGGAAGAGCAGGAGGTGGTACTGCTTTTCCAGTGGCGCAGTCGTGAGGACTTCGAGGGCTTTCTGAGTGACCCGGAAGTGAAGGCGGTGATGGCTTCCAGTGGTACTCTCGGCAAGCCGGAATTCACGTTCCTTGAGCCGGTGGCAGTACTGCCTGGCTGAGTCGACGGCACATTGCGGCCTTGCGCGGCTGCCCTCGTTGTTGAAAAGAGAACCGAAGATGAAATCGATACCCTGGTCCTTGCTCGATCTGGCACCGGTGGCGGAAGGCCAGACCCCGGCGGATGCCTTCCGCAACGCCCGCGATCTTGCGCAGCACGCCGAGCGTTGGGGCTATCGCCGCTATTGGCTCGCGGAACATCACAACATGCCCGGTATCGCGAGTGCGGCGACGTCCGTGGTTGTGGGGCATGTGGCCGCCGGCACATCAACCATCCGCGTGGGTGCGGGCGGCGTCATGTTGCCCAATCATTCTCCGCTCGCCATCGCCGAGCAGTTCGGAACGCTGGAGTCACTGTTTCCGGGACGGATAGATCTGGCGGTCGGACGCGCGCCCGGCTCCGATCAGGTCACGGCACGCGCGATGCGCCGCGACCCGATGCAGGCGGCGGAACGGTTTCCGCAGGATGTGCAGGAACTGCTGTCCCTGTTCGCGCCCGTGCAACCCGGCCAACGCGTGCAGGCCGTGCCGGGCGGTGGGTTGGGGGTGCCGGTGTGGATCCTGGGATCTAGCCTCTTCGGTGCGCAGTTGGCAGCAGCCTTGGGCCTGCCTTATGCCTTTGCCTCACACTTCGCGCCTGAGGCCTTGCTGGAAGCGATAGCAGTCTATCGGCGTTATTTCACGCCCTCGCCCTTTCTGGCCCAGCCGCATGTGATGCCGTGTGTCGGCGTGTTCATCGCGCAGACGGATAGTGAAGCGCGACGTCTGTTCACCACGGCACAGCAGCAATTCACCAATCTGTTCCGGGGCGCACCCGGCAAGCTGCAAGCGCCGCGTGATGACATGGACAGCTACTGGACGCCGGCAGAGCGGGCCGGTGTGGAACGCATGCTGCATTACGCCTGTGTCGGCAGCCGCGAAACCGCTGGCCGCAAGCTGCAGGAGTTCATTGCTGAAACCGGGGCCGACGAAATCATGCTCACCGCGCAGATCTACGACCATCGCGCCCGCCTGCGCAGCTTCGAGCTGGCGGCGGAAATCCTGCAGGAGCGCGCGCTGGCGGCGTGAGCTACGCGCTCAAGCCACGATCCCCAGAAGCGCCTCCAGATCGTTGATCACATAGTCCGGCGCGTGGCGCGCCCGCCCGCTTTGCAGCGGCGGTTCGCTGCCGGGGTTCACGATCAGCGCGGTCTTCATGCCGACCTGCGCGGCGCCATCGATGTCATGCTCCGGGGAATCGCCCACAAAGAGCACTTCGTGCGCCGCGAGGCCGGATTTCTCCAGACAGATTTCGAAGAAGCGTCGATGCGGCTTGCAGGATTGCGCAGCCTCGGAGCTTGTCCAGTGATCAAGGTATTGGTGCAGGCCCTCGCGCGCCACGATGGGCTCCAGCATGTCGTCGTCGATGTTCGAGACGACCGAGAGATAGAGTCCGCGTGATTTCAGGCCCGCAAGCGTGGGGTGACAGTCCGGCTTGATCTCCAGGCAGTCACGCAGGCGCACCAGATGCTGCTTCTGGTACCAGTCGCGTATGGCTTCCGGCACGGTCGCGGACAGCAGCTCGAAGCAGCGTGTAAAGCTGTCGAGAAAAAAATCCCGATGCAGGTAGTACTCCCGGGTCGCGTACTGCTCGGTGGTTTCGCGCACCGCGTCCAGATAGGCCTGCTTGATGGCCAAGGGCGGTTGGCTCGGCGCGATGCGGCCAGCGGCTTCGAGCAACAGTGGGCCGTGGGTGCGGTTGACCTGGTGGTAGCTCACGAGGGTTCCGCCCAGATCAAAAAAAACGCCTTTGAACATCAGTATGCCGTCTCCAGGATGCGTGTCATGAGCCGGGCGGTCAGGCGAGAGCCTTCACCACCACCTCCGTGGTGTCACGGGAAAGAGCGGGCAGCGCCTGGATTCGCGTCAGGGCCTCCCGTGCGTGGGCC
>JBDLQR010000299.1:0-12492 GCA_039800485.1 Pseudomonadota bacterium | reverse complement strand
GCGCAGAGCAGCGGTATGGCGAAGTCACCCGTCGTGACCCGGCGGACGTGGAGGCCTGGTTCCGGCTTGGCAACATCCATGCGCGCACCGGGCGGGAGGCCTCCGCCGTGACGGCATACCGGGAGGTGGTGAAGCGGGACCCGAAACACGCCCGGGCGTGGCACAACCTCGGTATCGTGCAGGTCAGGATGGCGATGGCTACTTTTGCCGAGATGGGCGCTGCCGTGGACTCCGCGGATCCACTGGCCAGACGTGGCTCAGAACTCTCGTCAGCCCTGGAGTCCATGCTGGCGACGGATCCGGAAGCCGCTGTCGCGACCCCGCTCGAACCGCCACAACCCTGAAGGAGCCTCCTCGGCCGGCACTCACGAAACCCGTGTCGGCATCCATCTGCCCCTCTCCGCCCAGGGATGGATTTCCCGATTGCCTCTCACGACACGGAAGCCCCACACTAGCCGAAACCCATCCCTGCAGCCCGGGAGCCGCACCTCTCATGGTCGTCATTCGCACATCCCGGACCCAGGACCGCGTCAAACTGCAGGTCAGCGGTCGACTGGACGCAATCGCTGCACCAACGCTCGCCGCCGCAATAGCCGCGGAATCGGACATGCGCTGGCTGACTCTCGACCTGGGCGAGTGCTCCTTCGTCTCAAGCGGCGGAATCCGCGAGATCCTCACCGCCCACAAAAGCCTTGCACCACTCGGCGGCGGTGTCTCGCTCGCCAATGTTCAACCAGAGGTGTGGCGCGTACTGGAGCTCACCGGCCTCACGCGGATGATGGAGGTCGGGGAAAAGCTGCGGGAGATCTCCTCCGAAGGGCTCGAATACCTGGCCGAGGGCGTCTTTGGCGAGGTCTTTCGGGTCGACGACGAGACCGTGGTCAAGCTTTACCGCGAGGGAGTTGACCCTGCCGTCGTCGAAAAGGAGAAACGCTATTCGCGCGCGGCCTTCATCGCCGGCATTCCTACGGCCATCTCCTTCGATGTCATCACCTGCGGTAACCGCTTCGGGATCGCCTATGAGCTCCTGGATGCCGAGTCGCTTGCCACCAGGATGCGGCGCGAGCCTGAGCGCCTCGAAGACCATGCCCGGCTACTCGCGACACTCGCCCGCAAAATTCACGCGACCGAGGCGGATCCCGCCATATTTCCCGACATGAAGGCAGATGCCGCGGTCTGGATAGATGACCTCGCACCAAAGCTCGGCACCGCTGACGCTGCGCTGCTGCGAGCGAAGCTGGCGGCGATACCGGAGGGTACCACCTGCGTCCACTTCGACCTGCACGGCGGCAACGTGATGGTCCAGGGCGACGAACCGGTGGTCATCGACATGGGCGATTTTTCCCGCGGCAGCCCGCTGTTCGATCTGGGTCTGATCGCGACGATCTACTCTCCGGTCGTGGGCATCTGTGAGGCGGTCACGAAGATTCCAAACGATATCGGCGCACGTTTCCTTGACCACTTCCTCGGCCATTACTTCGATGGCCTTCCGCCGGACGAGCGCGCACGCTTCGAGCGTGACCGCCCGTTTTATGCATCTCTGAGGCTGCTGCACTCGGTCCGGCTGCTCGATGCGCAACCCGAGTTCCGCGACCGCATCTGGACTGCGGTCACGGATCGCCTGATCCCGGCGATGCGTTGATCAGGCCGGCGGTCGAGTGAGAAAACGCGTGCCAGCAACCACGGGCGGGAGTCGTCAGACTCCGTAAAACTTGCGCGCGTTTGCGACAAGAATCTCGAACTCCTCCTGGTTTGGAGTTTCCGGAGTTGCACCCTCGATGAAGGTGCCGCCGATCACGCCCACGTCATTCTCACCCGTTCCGGGGAGATGCTTCGGAAAGATGTAAAACGAGCGCTTCACTTTCTGGTTTGACCTGTTCTGAGCGCTGTCGAAATACACGAGGATCATGTGCTGCAGTTCCGCCGGAACCTGTTCCTTCAGCATGATCAGGTGACCCTGGACAGGCACCACTTCGGGATCGTCATTCAGCCTTCTTGAACCCAGACCCGAACAGTCAAAAACCAGCGACGCCTCGAGCCTGGCGATGTCTTCCACCTTCTGCTTGATGAACTTCGCCCTGCCCTGCAACGCTGCATGCAACGAGTCCATCATGACGGCGGTGTCGATGAAAATCCCGTCGTCGTAGACCACCATGTTTCTCCGGGTGCCATTTCCGAAATCAAGGACGACATCTTTGGCGGGCTGCATCACCTTCCCCACGTAGGGTTCCAGCCCGGAGGATTCCCTGTCTTCGAAATAGGACGGCAGAATTTTCGCCCCGACAGAGAAATCTGCCAGTTCCCCTCCCGCCAGCTGCGCATAGAACCGGTAGGCATCGATGCCTATCTTGTCGATCAGCGGCTGGATTTCCGGATTGTTGCTCATGGAAACCGGAGCCAGTAATCCGCCCGCGTTGTGCGAGGTCAGTTTTTCAAATGAATCCGCCATGATGGTGATGTTGGTATACCCCTTGGTCACCAACTCATAGGCTGTGAAAAGACCTATGACTCCGCCGCCTATCACGATGACCGGATCCGACGTTTTCGTGGATCGCCCCTGCTCGGACGTCAGAGCAAGCTCAACAACATGTTTCGCTGACCCGGGGGCGAGCGTCCAGCCGCTGCCACCATGCCCATAATTGTGTGCGACCAGTTTGTCGCCCACAGGCTCCAGAGTCATGTTGGGCACGCCCTTTCGCATCGGGCGATAACAGAGCATGCGTTCGCCCAGATAAGCGGTATCAAGGCGGGGGGGAACAAGCTTCCGGATTTCGGGCGCAGGCTGCGGGCTTGCCAGCATCCACCTGGGCAGTAGCGCGCTGGTGAATGCCGCAGAAAAACCGAAGATGAATTTGCGGCGGCTTGAGCGACGGGATTTCTTGTTCACTGACTACTGGCTCCTTTTCTGGACTGTATCGGCTGGATTCTCAAGCCGGCATTGGACGCGCACAGGGCTGCGGGCGTGACCTGTCCCCGATCATGCGCCACTTGCACGTTCCCATGCGAGCGCCCCAGCCGCCTTTAGCGTACGCTTTTGCCCACGCTCAGTCTCCGGACCTCCATGCAGGGTGTGCAGCTGCCATGCGGGGGCTCAACGCAGGTCCGGGTCGACAAACGCATGAAATGAAAACGGGAATCCCAGGCGCCAACTTCCGTGGAAACAGACGCACCCAACTCACATACCCCGGTGATGCAGCAGTACCTGCGGATCAAGGCCGAGCACCCGGGACTGTTGCTGTTCTACCGCATGGGAGACTTCTACGAGCTGTTTTTCGATGACGCGAAACGCGCCGCAAAGCTGCTCGACATCGTGCTGACCGGCCGGGGGGAATCGGACGGGGAGCGGATCCCGATGGCGGGCGTGCCCGCACATGCGGTGGACAATTATCTCGCCCGTCTGCTGCGACTCGGAGAGTCTGTCGTGATCTGCGAGCAGATTGGCGACCCCGCAGCCAGCCGGGGACCGGTCGAGCGCAAGGTCACCCGGATCCTGACGCCTGGCACCCTGGTCGAAGACAGCCTGCTCAACGAGCGCCGCGATGCACTGCTGGTGGCCGTCAATCCACGCGCAGGGCGCCACGGTCTCGCCTGGCTGGAACTCGCCAGTGGGCGCTTTCACGCCATGGAAGTCGACTCTCCTGCTGCGGTGGAAACAGAACTCGCAAGGCTGCGACCCGCAGAACTGCTGTATCCGGACGATGCAGCAGACGCGGTGGAGGGTCAGGGCGCACCCGTCCAGCGAGCACGTCCCGCATCACACTTCGCGCCCACGCCGGCCGCCTGCAAGCGCCTCGGCATCAATCATTCTGACTGCATCCTCGCGCCGGACAGCCCGGCCATCGGCGCAGCCGCCAGTGTGCTCGCCTACGCCGAGGAGATGCATTGCGGTGTGCTGCCTCATCTCCGCGCGCTGGAATTGGAGCAGCGGGGAGATATCCTGCAGATTGACCCGGCCACCCGCAGGCATCTGGAGTTGGTCGAAAGCACCGGCGATGAGGGGGCGGAAACCCTCGTTTCACTGCTCGACACCACGGTCACCAGCATGGGCGGCCGACTCCTGCGCCGCTGGCTGGTCACGCCCTTGCAGGACCATGCGCGGATTGCGCGCAGACTGGAATGCGTGGCGGTCCTGCTGGCATC
This sequence comes from Pseudomonadota bacterium, assembly GCA_039800485.1. Lineage (GTDB taxonomy): Bacteria > Pseudomonadota > Gammaproteobacteria > CAIKBL01. The sequence goes on along the minus strand of JBDLQR010000299.1, from coordinate 8,352 downwards.
TCCCCAGGCACTGAATTTGCGGGACGGACTACGTGAGGTCTGCGATCTGGAAAGAATTGCCACCCGCATCGCACTGCGCAGTGCGCGCCCCCGCGAGCTCGGGCAACTGCGCGACACGCTGCGGGCAATGCCTGGCCTGCACGCGATCATCGCGGGCCTCGATTCGCCCGCACTCCGGGTGCTCGGCGGGATGCTCGGAGATTTCGCGGCCGAATGTGTCTTGCTGGAATCAGCGCTGGTAGCCCAACCGCCGCTGCTGGTGCGCGAAGGCGGGATCTTCGCACCCGGCTACGACGCCGAGCTCGATGCAGCCCGTGGGATGGCCGAGGACGGGGCACAGTACCTGCTCGACCTCGAGCAAAGGGAAAGAGCGCGTACCGGCATCTCCGGCCTCAAGGTCGGCTACAACCGGGTGCACGGCTATTACATCGAGCTCAGTCGCGCCCGTGGGGATGAAGTCCCTCCGGACTATCATCGTCGGCAAACACTGAAGGGCGTGGAGCGCTACATCACGCCCGAGCTCAAGCAGTTCGAGCACCGGATCCTCGGCGCGACCGAGGAATCACTGGCGCGCGAAAAAAGACTTTACGAAGCCTTGCTCGAGCGCTTGTCCGAGCGGGTGGCCGCGTTTCAGTCGGCAGCAGCCGCGCTGGCGGAAGTCGATGTACTGGCGTGTTTTGCCGAACGCGCAGAATCACTCCACTGGGCGGCGCCCGTCTTCACGGATGAACCTGGCCTCTCCATCCAGCAGGGGCGGCATCCGCTGGTGGAGCGCTTCGGCAGTGGCAACTTCGTGGCCAACGATCTGGAACTGGATGAAAACCGGCGGATGTTGGTCATCACCGGCCCCAACATGGGGGGCAAATCGACCTATATGCGTCAGACTGCCCTGATCGCGATCCTCGCCCATTGCGGAAGCCACGTCCCTGCCGCTGCTGCGCGCTTCGGTCCGCTGGAACGGATCTTCTCGCGTATCGGAGCGCATGATCAGCTGTCCCGTGGGCAGAGCACCTTCATGGTCGAAATGACGGAGATCGCACACATTCTCCGTCACGCCACCCCCCTCAGCCTCGTGTTGATCGACGAAATCGGACGCGGCACCAGCACGTTCGATGGCATGTCACTGGCCTGGGCCGCAGCCGAGCACCTGGCGACCCGCAATCGCAGCCTGACATTGTTTGCTACCCACTATTTTGAACTCACGGCGATTGCCGCCGCGGTGGAGGGGGTGGCCAACGTGCGCGTGGAAGCCATCGAGCATGGTGAGCAGGTCGTCTTCACCCATGCCGTGCGGGAGGGGCCGGCCAACCAGAGTTTCGGGCTCGCGGTTGCACTTCTGGCCGGCGTTCCGCGCGATGTGGTGGATGCCGCACGCCACAAGCTGGCCGGCCTGAATCATCACTACCTCGAGGGTCTGCAAGCCCATAGCCCCCAGCTGCCACTGCCAGAGCCGGTTCTGCATCCTGCACTGGCACGGCTTGCCAGTCTCGACCCCGACGCCCTGACGCCCCGGGACGCGCTGACGCTGCTCTACGAGTTGCAGCGTTCGGTCCGCACCTGACGGGTGTCCGGGTGGGCGGGCCGGGCGTGTCTCCATACGGCAGGGAATGTTGGGCACACCCGGTGCTGTGGCTATAATGCGGCCGTTTTAAACCAGGCGCCGCCACCATGACTTTTGTAGTGACCGAAAACTGTATCAAGTGCAAATACACCGACTGCGTGGAAGTCTGCCCGGTCGATTGCTTCCACGAAGGCCCGAACATGCTGGTGATCGATCCTGACGAGTGCATCGATTGCACCCTCTGTGAGCCAGAGTGCCCGGCCGAGGCAATCAAATCGGAGGACGATCTGACCGAGGAGGAAAACCATTTCCTCGCACTCAATGCGGAGCTCGCCAAGGAGTGGCCCGTCATCAACGAAATGAAGGACCCGCCGGCAGATGCGGAAGAGTGGAAAGGCGTTGCGGGCAAGTTGCAACACCTAGAGCGCTGAGAAGCCGCCCATCCCGCCACGTCCTCAGTGGGGGAAAAAGAGCGGATGGCCGGCCTCCCGCCGGCCATCCAGCCCACCGGGTTCGTCCCTGAACCCTGTCCACAAGCGTCATCCTTGACACCTGTACACGTTGCGACCTCCCTGTCGCGGAATGCATTCTCCGCCGCCGGCCAGTGATTGCCCATGAAGCCCCGGATCCGCGCCTGCCGAACGCCGCGCGGTCTCTTCATCAGCAAGGGCAGACGCTTGGCGTCACTCGCTGGCGGGGTCGTGAGGAACATCAGCCATGGGCGGACCCGGGGCCGGAAATATTCCCGCGTTGGCCTGCGCGCGCCTCCCGGATATTCAGGCATACGGCGAAGCTGGTGCCCTCGGACGCACTCGGGATCGCGCGAATCGTCGCTCCCGACTGCACCTTCCTGTAATCTGTCGGCCCCGCAGGACAGGAATCGTCATGGGTGCCGGCATCTCTTCGCCAGGACGCACACTCTGGCTCATCGTGATGTGCAGCGGTCTGACGCATGGCTTGCAGGCGGCGGAGGTCTATCGCTGGGTAGATGAAGCAGGTGGCGTGCACTTCGGCGACCGACCGCAGAGCCCGGGGGCAAAAAAGCTTGAAGTACGACAGGGCGGGTCACAGGAGGCGGCCACTCAGGAATCCGCCCGTCTTGAACGCACCCAGCGCATTCTCGACGAGTACGCCATGGAACGTGAGGAACGGGAAGTAACGCGTGCACAGGCGGAAACCGAGAAAGCAAAGCGCAGGGAGCAATGCGATGCCGCCAGCCGCGAGCAGGTGGAGCTTGAATATTCCGCCTACCTCTATACCCGGGACAAAGATGGCAACAAGATCATCCTGCCTGACAGCGAACTGGAGCAGCGCCGCAAGGGAGTCGCAGCCCGGGTTGCAGAGTTCTGCGCGCAGGAATAGCGCTGTCCGGCGCATGACTCCCCGATACAGCAGGACCACATCCGGGATCGTGCATGCCTGAGGCCATGGCTCTGGAACTCGCCAACGTCTCGGATACGGGACTCAAGCGGGCGAACAACGAGGACAGCGCTGTCACGGATCCGCAAAGCGGTCTCGTTCTGGTTGCCGATGGCATGGGGGGATACAAGGCCGGCGAGGTTGCCAGTGCGATCGCGGCCAAGGTGGTGGTGGACGATGTCCGCGCCGCGCTCGGTGGGAGCGAACATCCGGAACCGGGCGCACACGAGGTCGCCTTGCTCCGCGCGGCCATCGAGAGCGCCAATCGCCACATCTACGAGACTGCGGCCAAGATTCCTCAGTGCCGCGGGATGGGGACGACCATCGCGGCCGTTCTCTTCTCGCCCGGCCGGGCTACCGTGGCGCATGTGGGTGATTCACGCGTCTACTGCCTGCGCGCGGGTGCGCTGCGCCAGGTCACCACCGACCATTCGCTGGTCCAGGAACTCATCGACAAAGGCTTCTTCACACCGGAAGAGGCGCAGGCCACGACGCCGAGGAATCTGGTCACGCGGGCACTCGGCATCGATCTGCAGGTCAACGTCGATGTGCAGCAGCTGGAGACCCTCCCGCACGACATCTTCCTGGTCTGCTCTGATGGTCTGACCGACATGGTCAGCGCTGAAGATATACATTTAACCCTCGACAGGTATGGTGCTAATCTACAAACCGCAGCGCAGGAACTGGTTGAACTCGCAAACGCAGGTGGCGGCAGGGACAACGTTTCCGTGGTGCTCGCCCGCCCCCTCGTCCGAGAGACCTGACGGCGGCGGGTCAGGGTCCGAACTACCAAGCCTCTGGTCGCGAGGCAGCCGATAGGACGCATTCAATGGGCAAACTCCTACTCAGCCTGAACGGCGAGGTGCAGGGCGAATTCCAGCTCAACAAGGAGCGGATGACGGTCGGCCGCAAGACGGACAACGATATCCGCATCGACAACCTCGCGGTCAGCGGCCGCCATGCGCTGGTAATCACCATCCTCGACGACTCCTTCCTGGAGGATCTGGGGAGCACCAACGGCACTTACGTCAACGGCAAGATCATCAAGAAGCACGCCCTGCGCGACGGCGACGTGATCGGCATCGGCAAGCATGAGCTCAAGTACGTCAACGAGCATGCCAGCGCAGATGACGAAGATTTCGAGAAAACCATGGTCATTCGCCCGAGCAGCGCCACCGCGGCCGCAGCGGCGGCCAAGGGTGCTGGTCTGTCCAATACCGGTTCCCAGCTCAGCGCTGCCCCGGTTCGCCCAGCCCCGGCCGGAGGCGGCATGCCCCTTGGCAAGCTGCAGGTCCTCAATGGCCCCATTGCCGGCAAGGAGCTGGAACTCACCAAGGCGCTGGTGACGCTCGGCAAGCCCGGCGTGCAGGTTGCGGTGATTTCACGGCGTACCCAAGGCTATTTCCTGACCCACATCGAGGGCGACGGGCGTAACAACAACTTCCCCATCGTCAATGGCAAGCCGATAGGGGTTCAAACCTACGGGCTCAAGCATGGCGACATCATCGAGCTCGCCGGCATCAAGATGGCCTACGTCGCCGTGATGTGACTGGCACTGCCGCGCGGCTCATCCCTCCGCAGCGGCCTTCAACCCTGGGCGAGGCGCTCTTCCAGTGAGCCGTGAATCCTGAAAACCTGGTCGAGATGGGCCAGTTCCAGCACGCTGTGCACCGCCTCACTGACCTTGAGCAGTCCGAATTCCAGGTGTTTGCGCCGCGCCACCTGGTATCCCTCCACCAGACTGGCAACGCCTGAGCTGTCGATGTAGGTCACCGCCGAAAGATCGACCAGGGTCGGTTGGCCTGAAGCGAGGCTCCGCAGGATCATCTCCCTTGCGGCCGCTGAGCAGGACAGATCGACGTCACCGCTCAGCTCGACCACCGAGAAGCCTTCCTTCGTGGTCAGATTGAACTCCATCAGTCCCCCTCCTCCAGTTTCTTGCACAGGCGCAGCGTGTTGCCGCGGGCTTCCGCGAGGTGACCATATTGCCACTCATCGACTGCTGATTGGATGAAATGCGTGCCCAACCCACCCGGACGCAGATCCGCGAGATCGCGCGGACCGATGCTTTGATGATCCACCGGCGGCGCGTGATCGACGATGAGGAGGTCAAGACGATCCCCGATCCGTCGCAGATCCAGGTTGATGACGCCGGGCCCGGAGTGTCCATAAGCGTGTTGCATGATGTTCATGCAGGCCTCATTCACCGCCACGATGAGGGATTCGCGGGCCTTGGGCGGCAGCCTTTGTGCGAGCAGCACCCGATTCAAGTCACGACGCAAAGTCTTGAGGCGGCGCGGCTCAGCCTGAAACTCCAGGGCCAGAAGGCACTCTTCGGACACCTCAGGTGCGAGCCCCAGCAGGGTGAGATCATCATGAAAGTGCCGCTGCTGCACGCGCAGCGCCTCGAAAAGCGTGGGCAGCCTCTCGAACAGCGGCAAGGGCTCCACCCGGTCGAACAAATCCAGCAGCCCTGCCAACCCCAAAGGCGTCCCGCCGGCATCACGCGCTTCGGTGACCCCGTCGGTGTAGAAATAACAGGCCCCCCGGGCCAGGGACAGACGCTGGTTGGGCACGCCGAGAACCGGCAGCACTCCCAGGGGTGGGGCCTGGACCGGAAGGCATTCATAGCGACCGGATCCCAGACGCAACAGGGGCGGATGATGGCCCGCATTGGCGTACACGAGTTCACCCGTGTCGGGGTCAAGAATTCCGGCCACGAGCGTCACGAAAAGCCCCCTGGAGGCCGTCTCGTACAATTCGGCGTTGATCTGCTCCAGCAGCGACGCGGGATCTCGCGCTGTCTTGGAGAGACAGCGCAGCAAGCTGATGGTACGGGTCATGAGCAATGCGGCATCCATGCCTTTGCCGGCCACATCTGCGATGCTGACATGGATGCGGCCGTCGGGCCGGCGCTGAAAATCGTAGAAGTCACCCGAGACCCGACGGGCAGGAAGATTGAAGCCAGCCACCGCAAGCGCCGGATTGGGCGCGGGCAGGAGACTCAGCTGGATATCCCGGGCGAGCTCTATCTCCTTGCGCACGCGTTCCTGTTCCACCAGTGCGCGAACCATCCGCATATTCTGTATGGCGAGAGCCGCGGCCGCGGCCACCGCCGAGGCCAGATCGAGATCGGCCGGTGTGAAAGGCCCATCACCGCCGGGGCGGTTGATGAGCTCGAGGGCCCCCAGGCATTTGCCCCGGGTCTGGAGGGGCACGCAGAGCAGCGAACGGGTGATGAAGCCGCTGCGGGCGTCCACCTGGGGCGCGAATCCAGGATGGTGCTGGGCATCTTCGACCATGATCGGCTGGCCTGTCGCGACCACCAGACCGACGATACCCTGGCCGGGGCCAACGCGTGTGCCGGTCACGTCCACCGGACCGGTGCAGCGTTGGCAGATCAGGGTCCCGTCCTGCTCGTCCTGCAGAAAAATCGACGCAGCCTCCACGTGCAGGTGTTGCATCACGCGGTCGATGGTCCGCTGGAGCGTCTCGTCCAGATCGAGCGAGCTTGCGAGATCCCGATTCACGTCCTCCAGCAGCGCCAAGGCCGGTGACTCCAGGGACAGGCCTCGCGCCCCGCCATGGGTGCCCCGGGCAATCTCTGTCATGGGCCGGTGAGCTGTTTGAGGCGCATGAGGTAGACCTGCTCATCGGGCATCGCGCCGCGTGCCTGTGCTTCGTGGAGAATCTCGAAAAGCACCTGCATCATGCGGTGCTCCACGCGATGCGGATCCCGTTCCATCTGGCAAAGCCGCTGGTGCTCGAGCCTGATCCCGACCGGGCGATCAGTTTGCAACTGCTCGACGAGGGCGATGTGCAGTCCCATGTGCAGGAACGGATTATGGGCCAGCTCTGGCCCAGCCTTGGGATGATCTGCTGCCTTTACGGCGTCGTGATATTCCGGATGCGCCTCGATCACCTGGACCACGAGTCGCTCGAGTGGCTCCAGCGCCGCTCCCGACTGCCGTTTCTGCCAACAGGCCAGAAAAAACCTGCGGCTGTCTTCGCGGTTACCTGCAAACATCAGGCAAAGTCCTGCTCAGGCACCGGCTGCTTTCGCAAAGTCACACCAGCGGGCGATCGGGCAGCCCGGACACTGCGGCTTGCGGGCAGTGCAGACATAACGCCCGTGGAGAATCAGCCAGTGATGTGCATGCGGCAGATAGCGCGCCGGGATCACCTCGAGCAGGCCTTGTTCCACCTGCAAGGGTGTGCGCCCGGGGGCGAGGCCCGTGCGATTGGCAACCCGGAAGATGTGAGTGTCCACCGCCATGGTCGGTTGGCCGAAGGCGACGTTCAGAACCACGTTCGCGGTTTTTCTGCCGACCCCGGGCAGCGCCTCGAGTGCCTCGCGCGCTCCGGGCACCTTGCCGCCGTGCTCGGCAACCAGCCGCCGGGAGGTCTCCATGATATTGCGCGCTTTGGTGTTGAAGAGGCCGATGGTCCGGATGTGCTGCCTGAGCCCTTCTTCTCCCAGCGTCAGCATGTCAGCCGGGGTTTTCACGCGCCGGAAAAGCGCCTCGGTGGCTTTGTTCACGCTTGCATCGGTGGCCTGTGCAGACAGGATCACCGCCACCAGCAACTGGTAGGGGTTGCCGTAGCTGAGCTCGGTCTCGGGCGCCGGATTGCCTGCTGAAAGTGCCTTGAAAAGGGCAGCGACGCGACGACGGTCCATGCTCACTCCATCGCACGCGGCGCGTTCGTCGCGGACGTTGCAGCGAGGCGGGTCAATGTCTGGTCGATTTCGTCGCGGGCTGCAGCCTGGTCCAGGGCATCAAGCGCAGGCAACGACGGGAGCCGCTCGATCGCGGGCGCAGCCAACCGTCGCACACGCCGGTCATGGTGTTCGCGAGCCATGGTGGCCGCATGCTCCCACTTCCCCACGGCATGTGCGATGTCCTTGCCCTGACGGAACCAGGCAGCCAGAGGGATTCTGCTCGGACATACCGGCTCACACTGCCCACACAAGGTACAGCGCGCGAGACCGGCTGAGGGACCGGGCTCCCAGTCTGCCTCACGCACGGCCCGGAACATGGCCTCAGGGTCCAGTGACTCCGGGCAGGCCGGACGGCAGGCGCCGCAAGCCACACAGTCTGCGTGTCCAGACGCGGTAATCCGCTGGGCCGCCGTGCTGTCGGCCCGCGGCCAGTCTTCGCGTGTGACGGGAATGAGATCGATGCAGTCCACAGGACAGGGTGGCAGGCACAGGCCACAGCCGGTGCAGTACTCATCAATCACTACATGGAGCTGGCGCGACGCACCCAGAATTGCATCGACCGGGCATGCATCCAGGCATTTGGCGCAGCCGATGCACTCCTCGGGGTTGATCCGCACGTTAATCGGCTGCGGCAGGGGCGCCAAGGCCTCCT
>JBDLQR010000298.1:0-10032 GCA_039800485.1 Pseudomonadota bacterium | reverse complement strand
GTCCCAATGCACGCGACCGTCGATGGCTGCATGGTCGACGAGACGCACACCGGGCGATTCAGCAGACAACAGAAACAGTGCGGGGCCGGCAGCATCGTGCGCCGGAATGAGCAAGGCATCGCAGCCGGCGACATCTGCCACACCCGGCTGCTGGCCGTGGAGTACGCTTTCGCTTCCCACGCCTTCGCAACGGAAAGGATTCCGACCACCTTCCGACTGCAGCACCGCAGGCGTCGCAGACACCAGCGCAGGCCGGGTTTCCCCTGCGAGCCAGCGCGTCAGCAGTGCATCACGTGCATCGTCGGCGTCTGCACGACTCAGGACATAACCCGTGAGCGCCAACTGACTGAGCAGTGGCTCCGTCATCAAGGCAGGTGCCAGCGTTTCTGCGAGCACGCTCCAGGCTGAAAGTGGCAGGCCGGACCCGCCCACTGCCTCCGGTAGGCACGCGCCCAACCATCCCAACTCCGCGAACAATGGCCAGTGACGGGCGACAGCCTGCTGAGGCATCTGATCGGAGTGGAGATCTGCCAGCACCTTGCGGGCACTGTCCGCAAGGGCCTGCGTCTCAGGAGCTTCACCCGGCAACAGCGCGTGCCGCGCGCTCATCCCCACACCTGGCGCAGGACGCGCATCACCAGATTGCGCTGAATCTCGTTGGAGCCTCCATAGATGGTGGCGGCAAGATTGTTGAAGTGGGAGGCAAGTGCCGGTGCCATCGGCAAGCCACCGTCCGGCACGCTGCCGGGGGCGCCGTATAGCAGGGTGGGGTCACCGGTTTCAAGCGCAAGATCATCAATCCGCTGCAGGAGTTCGGTCCATTCAATCTTGATGAGGTTGGGGCTGGCCGCTTGCAAGGCGCCACCTGCGCCCAATGCCCCCATCCGAAATTCCATGCTCTCGTAGGCCAGAAGATCCCGGTCAAGGCCCGCAAGCGCGGCAGCAATGCGCGGCGTGAGTCTGCCGGCGGCGCGTATCCTGGCAATCAGGCGTTCAAGGCGTCGCCGCAAGCGCCCACCAAAGACGAAAGATCCCCGCTCTATCTCCAGCAGATAACGCGCAATCTCCCACCCCTGCCCTTCTGCTCCGAGCCGACAGGCAGTGCTCACTTCCACATTGTCGAAAAACACCTGGTTGAATTCATGGTCGCCGGTCAGCATGCGGATCGGCCTCACGCTGACCCCTGGCGTGTTCATGTCCACCAGCAGAAAGCTCATCGCATCGCGGGTGTTTTCCCGTGAGGTTCGCAGCAGCACGAAGATGCGGTTGGCATGGTGCGCATCCGTGGTCCAGATCTTGGAACCGTTGATGATGTAGCGATCACCTCGCCGCTCGGCAAAGGTACTGAGCCCTGCCAGGTCAGATCCTGCGCCAGGCTCCGAGAAGCCCTGACACCACTCATCCGTGCCATCGAGCAGCGGCGGCAGATAGGCTGCGTGCTGGGCCGGCGTGCCAAAGCGGATGATAGGCGGACCCACGTAGATGAGCCCCATGGGCGGTGGTGCGGGCGCGCCCGCATAGCCCAGAGCATACAGCAGCAGATAGTTCTGTACGGGCGAAAGCCCCGCGCCCCCGGCTGAAACCGGCCAATGGCCGGCATGCCAGCGACGCGGGCGGAGCTTTTTCAGCCAGGCATTGCCGCGGTGATGATCTGCGACGAAGGTCCGCTGATTGTCGTCGGCCGCGGCGAGTGCGGGGTCCAGCTCCCGCGCGATGAAAGCCAGTACTTCCTCGTGGAAGGCCCGATCCGCAGCATCCAAGGCACTGAGGAAGTACATGCCGTGCTCAGAGCTTGCCGTCGCCCAGGCCCAAGGCCTTCCGGGTAGCCTCGGGCAGTCCGTTCGGATCCACCAGCAAATCGTAGAGCTTCAACCAGTGTGTGTGCGCCAACTGATGCAGGTGGAAAGCATTCTGCATGGCGATATCACGGCCCTGCGCATCCTGCGCGCCATTGATGGCTTTCTTCGCCATCTTCAGCGCAAAACGCGACTTGCTCGCAATCTTGCGCGCCATGACGAGCGTGGCCTCTTCCAGCTCGGCGCGCGACACGATCTGATTGACCATGCCAAGGCGCTGCGCTTCTTCTGCGCTCAGGGCATCGGAGGTGAACAGCATCTCCTTGGCTTTGCGTGCCCCCACTTCCCACAGATGGTTGAAGAACTCGACGCCGTTGACGCCAAAACTCACTGTGGGATCACTGAAGCTCGCATCGTCGCTGGCAATGATCAGGTCGCATGGCCAGGCAAGCATCAGCCCGCCGGCGATGCACTTGCCTTGGACGGCCGCTATCGTCGGCTTGGGGATATTGCGCCAACGCTCGCTGAAGCCGAGATAGATCTCCTCTTCCCGCGCCATCTGCCGCTCCGCACCCCCACAGGTAAACCCGCAGACCGGAGCCACCGTGCGGTAGTCATGCATGGTCTCGTACCATTCCTTCTCGCCGAGGTCGTGCCCAGAGGAGAAATGCTTGCCGCGGGCGGCAAGGATGATGACGCGGATGTCGTCATCATGCGCAGCGCGATCAAAAGCCGTGTTCAGCTCATAGAGCAGCCGGGTGTCCTGGGCATTGGCTGTTGCCGGCCGATTCAGCCAGAGGCGAGCGATACCCGGCTCTGGCACTTCGTATTCGATGCAAGTGAATTCCGTGATGTCTTTCATGGGCAGCACCTCCGGATGTGAATCCCTGGGCCAGCGAACAGCGAGCCTTTGAGTCAGGCCTTGGCGCCGGGGAGCTCCCGACGAAGCGCGGGGCTGCGGGTCAGCGACCGCTGCCGCGCTGCCCCATCATGGCCTTGAAGCCTTCGCGGGGCCCGTTGGGCTGGGCATTCGGGCGCGGTGGAACATAGGTGGTGTAGTCCCCACCTTGGCGCAGGCAGGTCTCACGCTTGTCGTCCTCGGTGTCGCCATACACCTTGATGTAGGAGCCGCTCAGCAGGCAGCGCTTCTCGGGCGCCTGGGCGTGGGCCGCACCGGCCACCAGCAGGAGGTAGAGGGTCAGGGCTGTCGTGTGGGTCATCCGCATAAACGAACCTGTGTGCAAAAGGGTTGTGTGCACCGGCGTGCCGCGCCTTTATACCAGTGTTGAGCCCGGATTTCGCGCACCCCCCGCGCTTTACGCAGACTTGGGTCAGGCGGAAAGCTGCCGCTAGAATCCGTGGCCGGCCCGGCCCGGAACAATCCCAGCGGAGCGCCCCATGTCCAGCACCTCTCCCCCATCCGGTCATCGTCCCGCAGAAGTCGACGCAGTTGTGGTCGGTGCAGGGTTCTCCGGCCTGTACGCAGTGCACCGGCTCCGCGGCCTGGGGCTCACCTACCTAGCCTTCGAGCAGGGCAGCGGCGTGGGTGGCACCTGGTACTGGAACCGATACCCCGGTGCGAGCTCTGATTCCGAGAGCTGGGTCTACTCCTTCACGTTCTCCCCGGAGCTCGAACAGGAATGGACCTGGAGTTGCCGGTTTCCGGAACAGCCCGAAATCCTTCGGTATCTGGAACATGTTGCCGAGCGCTTCGATCTCAAGTCGCAGTTCGACTTCTACACCAAGGTCATCGGCGCCCATTGGGAGGAGGCGGGTCGCTGCTGGCGTGTGCAGACTGCGCAGGGAGAGGAGATCCGGGCGCGGTTCCTGATCACCGCTGTGGGCTGCCTGTCGGCCGCCCAGGTGCCTGAGATCCCCGGCCTCGAGAACTTTCAGGGCGAGTGGTACCACACCGGTGAATGGCCACATGCGCCCGTGGATTTCAGCGGTTTTGACGCGCTCACCGGGCCGCTCATGCGCCTGGGGATACGCGGCCGCGACGGCCAGACCCTGCAGGACAAGTGGGCGGAGGGCCCCCAGACCTACCTCGGGGTTTCAACCCGGGGCTTTCCCAATCTGTTCATGATCACGGGGCCGGGCAGTCCCTCCGTGCTCGGCAACATGCCGACCTCCATCGAGCAGCATGTGGACTGGATCTGCGACTGCCTCACGCACATGCGGCAACACGGCGCGACCCTCATTGAGCCGGCCCCGGAAGCGGAGCTGGAATGGGGGCAGCATGTGAAGGAACTGGCTGATGCGACACTCTTTCCGCAGACCGATTCCTGGTACATGGGCGCGAATATTCCAGGCAAGCCGCGGGTCTTCATGCCGTACATCGGAGGCTTCGGCACCTATCGCAGGCTGTGCGAGGATGTGGCCGCCAAGGGCTATGAGGGCTTTCTCCTTGCCTGAAACCGAGCACTGGGAATGAAGATCTTCCTGCACATCGGCACCCACAAGACGGGCACCAAGACCGTTCAGTGGTTTCTTCGGGACCAGGCTGAAGCCCTGGCACGGGAGGGCTTCCTCGTTCCGCAAAGCGGCACGCTCTCCACAATCGCCGGCCACCACCGTCTGGCCTGGGACATTGTCCCTGGACCTTTTCCTCAGGCGGGTGCGGAAACGGGTGGCGAGATACTCAAGGATTTTCTGGCCGAACTGGCAGTCAGTGACGCGCATACTGCTGTGGTGTCCAGTGAGGATTTCCACCATCTGGTGGATTGGCCTGCACGGCTCAAGGCCCTCGAACAGGCTCTGATCGCAGCGGGCCACAATCCCGAATTCATCATGTTCGTGCGCAGTCCGGATAGCTACGCGAAATCACTGTACTGGCAGTTGCGCATGCGCAATGGACTGCACTGGGGGTTCTGGCGTTTCGTGATGCAGGCTATCACGCAGGGCTTCGTTGACTGGCGAGGACGCCGTTATCACTTTGACCTGCGTCGCTACGCGCAGGCCTGGCGTCGAGCAACAAGCTGCCCTCTGCACATTTATTCCTACGAGGAAGCAGCAGTGGACGACGGCCTTGTCAGGCGTTTTCTTGAAATCATCGGCGCAGGGCACACCCTTCAGGTCCTTGCGCGCGATGCACTCACCCGCAATGAGGGCCAGGCGCTCATGCCGGCCACGGTGCAACGTCTTGCGGGCATCCTGCTGCGCAGGCGTTTCAGCGCTCCCTCGTTCACATCCTTCAAAACGCCGTACTGAGCCGCGTCGGGGTGGCGCCCGGCCTCACTTGCCGGCCCAGATGCTCAACTCATGGCCCAAGCCCAGCGTCGGTAGCACTTTTTCCACCATGCCGAGCAGCGCGCGGGTGACACGACCGCGACGGCGAGGATAGGCCAGCAGTCCGCGGGATTTGCGGTCGAATTCACCCCGCGCCGGCTTGAAAAGACCCAGATCGACCAGCGCAGAAAGCGCCATGGTGCGCTGTGCACTCGTTACGCGGAAACCGGCGCTCCTGAGCGTCCTGCAAATGACGGCCTGAGGAAAGAAGAACAGATGCCAGTGCGGGGAGGTCAGTGAGCCGCCCGCCCTTGCTTCGCGCACGAACGGCAGCACGTCGAAGCGCCCATCCGGCAACACGAGATGCATCTTGCCGCCGGGCTTCAGAGCGCGATGAATCTTGGCCAGTGCCGCGCCCGGATCCACCAGATGCTCCAGCACATCATTGAGACAAATCACGTCATAGTGATTTTCCGGAAGCTCGACTTCTTCGATATTACCCGTCTCGATGCTCACCCCGAGCCGGGTGCGGCCGTAGTCCGCCGCCTCCTCGGATATCTCCAGACCGTGGACTTCCCAGCTGGAGGCATCGGCCACACCCTTGATGAAGTGTCCCGTGCAGCAGCCTATCTCCAGGAGACGGCCCGGTATGAAGCTCAGGGAGGCACCCAGCTCGCGGCCGTCGCGCAGTCGCGTCGGCCCGATATCCCGTACGTAGTTGAAGTAACCGGCCGGCTTGCCTTTGGCATCCAGATACTCGCTGGCATAGCAGCGACGCAGCGCCTCGGGACTAGGCAAGGGATGAGAGAACATGACATCGCAGTGGGCGCAGCGCCGGATTTCGACCTCGCCGATACGCGAGAGCGTCATCTGGCCCAGCTGCTGTTCGGCAGCGCCCTTGCAGAGGGGACATTCGATCACGGACAGCCTCCTTGCAGCCCGATGGGGCTTGGTCCCTCTGATAGCGGCGCGGCCCCGCTTTGGCTTGAGCGGGTCAGACGATCGGCGGCAGGTCCGGGAAATTCATTTTTGGCAGCACCTCTGCATTGAGGTGATTGAGGTAGGCGTGGCTTGAGCCCACGGGAATCGCTGCTCTCGACTCCAACAGATAGACACAGCGCAGCGCCAGATCAACTGACTGGTAGCAATGATCGGCAATGAGCGCGAGCGCGCGTAGCTGATCATCAGTCAGCAGTTCATGCCTGATGAAGTCCCGCACATAGACGATGTCCGCTTCCACCAGCTGTCTCAGGGCATAGCGGGGATCATTCTTCAGCACGAGCGGCGAAATGATGCAGTTCTTGATGGCGACAAAGCAGTGCGGAATGAAACCCATGCGCCGCAGGCAGATATCAAGCTCACCAAATCCTGGCTGTCCCTCATACAGGCCGACGAAGGAGAGCTCGGTCTGAACGGCGACCGCCCCGGCCAGCGTTCTGGGTGCGGACTCGAAGACGGACAGTTCCGTACCCTGCACATCGATCTTGAGCAGATCTACCTGTTCAATCTCTGCAGGATCGTCGAGTCGGATCGTGGAGATGGGCTCCTCGGAAAGAAGCTCTGCGTTGCTGCGAAACGTTTCGAATGTATCGAGGGCCCGGAGATCCGGCTTGAGAATGCTGGAGAAGCCCGAATACCGGGTCTGATGGAAAGTCCTGACGGTCCCGTCTCCCACGGCGTACGGGAGATAGCGCTCATGCGGTCCGGCATCACGCTGCAGCTGGGCGCAGATTTCAGCTTGCGGCTCGAAACCTGTGAGGCGACAAAGGCCGGCGGCCAGCAGGGACGCATAGGGCTGATCGCTCTCCACCGGATTGGCGCCGATGTCCACGACCTCAAGCAAACGCGAGAACCCAAGCAGGTTGGAGAGCATGATGGGAAGCCCGCAGGAACAGGCAGCCAGTCTAGGGGCGAGAGGCAGCCTCCTAGAATCGCATACCCATGGGTGTGGACCTCATGGCAGGCCGGTCTTGAGCCAGCTTTCGGGCCCGGGGGAATCACTGTGCCAACACGATGCGGCCAGGCGACTTCCCAGGGACTCACGCGCGCAGTCGCGTCGGGAAATCAGGCCAGAGTGAGACCTTCCAGATCACCGCGTTCGCGCCACTGCTCCATCAGCGTGTAGAACTGCACCGGCCCCTCGCCGTAGTGGCCCTCCAGAAAGCCCTCTCCCTGCCCGCTCTTGCCCTCCGCGTTGTAATAGCCGGGCGTGCAGCTACGCTGATACTCAGACATGAAGCCGGGCTTGGACACCGTTTCCACCCAGGCAGATTCGGCCTCAGGGCGGGCCTCGAAGCTCTTCGCACCCCGGGCCTTGATGGCGTTGATCACCCACGCGATATGCAGTGACTGCTCGTTCAGCATGTAGGTGAAGTTGGGTGCAAGCCCGGTCTGGGTCAGGCCGAGGTGGAAGCAATTTGGGAACCCGTAGCTGTAGAAGCCATGGTAGGTGCGCATGCCTCGGCCCCAGTACTCAGAGAGCGACAGCCCAGCGCGCCCGTAGACCTCGAATTCTGCGCGCCGTGTATAGGCGGTCCCCACTTCGAAACCGGTCGCGAAGATGAGGCAATCGAGCGGATATTCCACGCCATTCACCACGGCGCCGTGTGCGGTGATGCGTTCCACGCCTTTGCCCTCGGTGTCCACCAGGGTCACATTCGGCCGGTTGAACGCCGGCAGGAACTCATCGTTGAAGGTGGGGCGCTTGCACCACTGTTTGTACCAGGGCTTCAGCGCAGCTGCGGTAGCCGGATCCTTGACCACCTCATCAACCCGGTGCCGGATCTGGTTCATCTTGCGGAAATCAGCCGCTTCGGCGAGCAGCGCCAGATCCTCAGGCTTCAGGCCCGTGTCGGCGGGTTTGTTGAGGAGTTCACCCAGCGCCTTGAAGAGATCGGTCCAGCCATCCTTCACCAGATCCTCCGCCTGCGGAATGGCGCTCAGGATGGAAGCAAAGTTGTGGTTGCGCGCCCGTTGCCAGCCGGGGCGCAGGCTTTGCGCCCACTCAGGGTCGGTCGGCTTGTTGCCACGTACGTCGATTGCAGAAGGCGTGCGCTGGAAGACACAGAGATGGCCGGCATGTTTTGCGACATAGGGCACGCACTGGATGGCCGTGGCGCCGGTGCCGATGATGCCAACGCGCTTGTCCGCAAGCTTGTGCAGCCCGCCGGTGGAGTCACCGCCGGTATAGTCGTAGTCCCAGCGACTGGTGTGGAACATATGGCCCTTGAACGTCGAAAGACCCGGAATTCCCGGCAATTTGGGTCGGTTCAGCGGGCCGCTGGAGAGAACGACGAATGAGGCCTGCAACTTGTCTCCGCGATCAGTTTCCACATGCCAGCAGGCGGCAGCTTCATCCCAGCGCAGGGTACGCGTGATGGTCTGGAACAGGGCGCGCTCATAAAGCTTGAAATGACGCCCGATGCGCTGGGCATGCTCGAGGATCTCCGGCGCATAGGAGTACTTCTCGCGCGGGATGTAGCCGGTCTCTTCCAGCAATGGCAGATAGATGTAGGACTCGATGTCACATTGTGCTCCGGGGTAGCGGTTCCAGTACCAGGTGCCTCCAAAGTCACCGCCGCGCTCCACAATCCGCACATCCGTGATGCCGGCTTGCGCAAGTCTCGCTGCGGAGACCAGGCCGCCGAAGCCACCGCCTATGATCAGCACCTCGACCTTTTCACGGACGGGCGCGCGTTCGACGCGTTGCACGTAGGGATCATCCGCGATGGCGCCAAGCTCCCCTGCGATTTCCACATACTGCTCGTTACCCTCAGCGCGCAAACGCTTGTTGCGTTCCAGGGCATAGCGGGCGCGAAGTTCTTCGATGTCGAACTCAAGCCCGTGCTTGAGCGAGGCGTCCAGGGTTGTGGGGTTGGCGGCCATGGAGTAACTCCTGCTGTGTGTTCGACGGAACGGCGTTACGTGCGGTATCAGGAAACGGTGGGAAGCAAGGCTTCCATTGCATCAAGAAGTGCCTTCTCCGGATCGGCACACACGCCTGCGCTGCGCCAGGCGACATGATTATCGGGGCGAATGAGCACCGCGCCTTCAGGGGCGATCCCACTGTGCGCAGCCCACGCTCCTTCCGTGTCGCGAGGCCCCTGTGGCGCATCGATGCTGATCACCTTCAGCGCGATGCCGCGGCCGGCGGCGAGCGTTGCGGCGGCCTTCGTCCAAGCCTGACCCTGACTGCCTGTGACCAGCAGCGGCTGGCCCTCGCAGCCCACCAGATCATGAGTTGAAACCTGCCTCTCCTGTTGCTCTAGCCAGGCGTGCGGCAACCGATGTCCGGGGCGGGCGACGGGGATGTAGCGATGGCCCATGGGATCACGAGGCGGTGCCACACTGCCATCCGGCAGCAGCGCCCCCTCCGCATAGGTGTAACCGAGCTCCAGATCGTGCGCCTGGAATTCCGCGCGCTGGGTTTCGAACACCGCGGCCGCACGGGCGCGGCGGGTTTCACCCATGGGCGTGGCGGCGAAGAAGAGTTCGAAGTTGGCGCGTCGTGCCTCGGGCGGATGCAGCGGTGAAAATCCCATCCCGGCATCACACACCGCATGGTTCATGGCTGTGAACATGGCCCAGTCCACATTGCGCATGCCTACCGGGCGGCGCTCGCTGGCGTAGGTGTCGAGCAAACGGGGATGTGCGCGGCCCTGTATGACGGCCGCCAGTTTCCAGGCCAGATTATGCGCATCACCCACTGCGGTGTTCAGACCGAGCCCGGTGGTGGGCGGATGGCGGTGGGCAGCATCACCCGCGAGGAAAACCCGCCCTTGCTGATAGCGCTCGGCGAACACGGCATCGAGCACCCAGTTGCTCACCTTGTGTACCTGCAACGGAAGGTCGGGCAGTTTCAACAGGGAGCGCAGACGCGGCACGACGTCCGACTCGTCATAGTGATCCGGGTCATCCGGCGCGTGACTGAAGTGGATCACCCACTCCTCGGAATGGCGGCCCCAGGTCGGACCCATGGGCACCATCGCACCACTGCCGAAGACCCCGC
>JBDLQR010000297.1:0-3152 GCA_039800485.1 Pseudomonadota bacterium | reverse complement strand
GACCTGGGGCGAGATGTTCATCCAGCCCGTCGTGAAAGGGACCGTGGGCCAATGGTACGGTGAAGTCTCCGCCGTAGGCGCGATGACTTTCGGAGATGGCGACCCTACCGGGTTCACCACCGGAGGTGACGGCCAGTGGGACGTGGAAACCCTGGTTCTCGGCTGGCGTTCGGGCAATCCGGAGGACGATGCAGCACGGCCCGTGATTGACCTTTCCCTGGGACGACAGGCACTCAATATCGGCGACGGCTTCATCATCGACGACGGCAACTTCGATGCCGGGGACGATGGCGGCGTGTGGCTGGTGCCACGCCAGGCTTTCCAGCGCACCCTTCTGGCCCGCATCGACTATCGCGCGGTGCATGCCGATCTGTTTTTTCTGGAGGCAGATCCGGACAACGAAGAACCCGCATTCGCCGGTGCCAATCTCGAGTACCGTTTCGAGAAGCAGGGCCACCTCGGCCTGCTGCATTTTCAGATCCTTGATGCAGATGCCCCCACCACATTCCTCGCGCGCGATGGAATGGAAGTGTCCTCCGTGCGCATCAACGACTACCGCCTGCCATGGGCGCCACAGATCGCGCTCTGGGGTGAGGCCACGCTGCAGCGCGGAGAGGGTCGCTATGGCGACTTTGAAGCGAGCGCGTGGTACGCGGAAACGACCTACCATTTCGATTTGCCGTGGTCTCCACGGCTCAGCTATCGCAATGCATATTTCTCGGGTGATGCAAACTCCGCGGACGAACTGCGCCGTGACTACGATCCGCTCTTCTATGGCTACGATGTGCGCGGCTGGGGAACCTGGTTCCAGGGCGAAGTCACCGGGGGATGGCTGCTCTTCAACAACAACCAGCGCAATCATCTGGTGCATCTCGCCGCGACTCCGCGCGAGAATCTCGTGGTAGGTGCGATTGGTGGCTCTTTCCGTCTGGCGGAATCAAATTATCTCGGCACGCCGGTCACAGACCGCGCTTTCAGCGACGAAATCAACGTGTATGCCGATTGGTGGGTCAGCCCGCGAGTGTTCGTGACAGGGGCTGTGGCGATGATGTTTCCCGGTGATGGGGCGGTGCAGGCGATTGGTGACGATGAAAACTTCCATGTTCTGGAAGTGGCCGTGTATTACTTCTATTGATCACCGGAGCGTCGCAATACTGCGCAATGCGCTCCGGTGCACGCTGTTCTCAGGTCGCCATCAAGGCGTCATCAAAAATGGCCACCGCCCGGGTCCATCCTGCCGAAGCGCCACGTATCTTGTGCGGAAAGCAGCTGATGTAGAAGCCGTTTGCCGGCACGGACTCAAGGTTATGCAGTTTTTCGAGGTGGCAGTAGCCGATATCCCGGCCGGCCTTGTGACCCTCCCAGATGATTGAGGCGTCCCCGGTTTCCCGGTATTTGCCTGCCGTATGCACGAAAGGCGCATCCCAGCTCCATGCATCTGTGCCAGTGAGACGCACGCCACGATCCAGCAGAAACCTGGTGGCCTCATAACCCATCCCGCACCCGGCACTCACATAGTCCGCCTCTCCATAGCGCGAACCTGCGCGCGTGTTGATGACAACGATCTCCAGCGGCTGCAGCGTATGACCGATACGCGCCAGCTCTGCCTCCACATCGCTCGCTGTAACCACGTAGCCATCTGCAAAGTGTCTGAAGTCGAGCTTAACGCCAGGCTGGAAGCACCACTCCAGCGGGACTTCATCGATGGCGATGGCGCGCTTTCTGTCACCCAGTGCACCATCCATGGTGCTGTGGAAATGGTAGGGCGCATCAAGATGGGTCCCGTTGTGCGTGCTCAGCTGGATCATCTCTACCGCCCAGCCTTCGCCATCCGGAAGATCTTCTTTTTTGAGCCCCGGAAAGAATGGAGCAATCTGCGCGAAGGAATCCTGATGGGTGAAGTACTGGATTCTGGGCGCGAAAGCCGGCGGGTCACTCAGGACGTCATTCTCCAGGAAGATGGATAGATCGACGAAGCGGCGTGGCATGAGCGTCTCCGTTCTGGGTGTTGCAGTTTGCGCCTCCGGGAGACAGTAGTTGGAGCGGCCAACACTCTCAAGCTCTACTGAAGGACTGCTTAGACGGTTGAGGTCGAGACACACTGCCCGCCAGTTAGACCACCGGGTTCAGGTGTGCTCCCCCGGACTGGTCTCTTCAAGCCATCGTGCGAAACGCGCGCGCTCTGTGGAAGCCATCCAGCGATTGATGTTCCAGAGGTGATCCACAGGGTCGATGTCGGAGGCCAAACACTGCAGATAACCATCGGGGCCGAATTCCGGCGTCATTGTGCAAACGGCCATGCCACGTTCCTTTTGGGCATTCCAGATGTTTGTCCACCAACGCTGGTGGGCCGCCAGCGCCGCGGCATATTCCGGCGCCTCCGGGTGGGGGACCTGCGGCCCCTGGGCGTAGCCGACTCGACACTGGATGTGAAGCGCACGCGGGTAGGCCGCCTCAAGCACTTCCGTTTCTTCGTCAATCAGGCGTTCCGCAATAACGCACCAATGGCTGAAATCACAGGTGAGTGGCAGCTCCGGCAGCGCCTCGACGATGGCGAGCGTGGCCCACGGTGAGAACAACGACCGTGCGCGATGGGTCTCGAACGCGATGGTGAAGCCAGCCGCGGTGGCCTGCTCCATTGCGCGGCCGAAGAACTCGATGCTTGCGGCGATTGGCCACGCATCCAGACCGCCCATGCAGTTCACCAGCCGCGGTTCCAGGCCACTGCTGCGAATACGCCGGAAACCGTCCGCCAGATCCCGCAGATGATCTTCCACGCTCGCGCGTCGCTCCGGAATCCACCAGGCGCCGTTGCTGCCACCGGTGCAGATCTCTGCTATCCATTCCAGCTCGTGATCAGCAAGGGCCTGGGTGAAAGCCCGCACTGCCAAGGCTTCCAGTGGGAGCCCCCCTTCAAGTCCGTTGAAGCCAGCCGCCTGCGTCGCGCCGGCGATCTTTCGATAGTCCTCGCCAGCGCCCCACAGGCTCCGATACATGCGCAGTTCCACAACCGTACTCCCCGTTACCAATCTGCGATGAACGCAGCAATATCAGTGCCACAAGGCAGCGATACTCCTTTGGATTCATCACATCATGCCCGCTATGCTTGGCACTTCTGCAACAACTACGACTATCAAGGGGAGCCATACCAT
>JBDLQR010000296.1:0-3028 GCA_039800485.1 Pseudomonadota bacterium | reverse complement strand
TGTCCGGGCCGACCGGGTCCGGCAAATCGACGACGCTGAACGCCATGCTGCGCGAGTTGAACCATCCCGAGGACAATATCCTGACCCTGGAAAACCCGGTTGAGGATGAGATTCCGGGCGTGACCCACTGTGACTTGAAGGACTCGAGCGAGTTCAAGCCGATGATCGCGAGTTTCATGCGGTCCGACCCCGACATCATCCTGATGGGGGAGGTGCGCGACCGCGAGTCGGCTGAACTCGCCATTGAGGCGGCGATCACCGGCCACAAGGTGCTCACGACGATTCACACCCCGCGCGCGTCGCAGATCATCGAGCGCTTCCAGCAGCTTGGCATGGAGCGCTGGAAGATCGCCCAGACCCTCAAGGCCGCCTGCGCACAGCGCCTCGTCAAAATGCTGTGTCCCGCTTGCAAGGAGCGTCTGAACGGCGTGCCCGAGCGCGAGTTGCGCCTGTTTCACCTGGATGCGTCCTGGGCCACGCGTCCGGTCTACGTCCACCGCAAGGAAGGCTGCGCGGAATGCAAGGGACGCGGCTACTCGGGGCGAACCGCCATCCTGGAGATCCTGCCCATCAGCCCCAGGCTTGGCGACAAGCTGGCCAAGGGGGAGATCACCCCCTATGAGGTCGAGCAGGAGGTGCGTCGTGACACCGGCCTGCCTTCCCTGCGCGACAACGGCCTGAAGTTGCTGGCCGAGGGCAAGACCGATCTTGACGCCCTCAAGAAGGTGCTCGACATGACCTACGAATCCTGAGCATGAACGTTTTTCAGGTCACCCTTCGCCACAGCGAGCGCCCGGATGTCTCCAAGGTGCTGGAGATCGAGGCGCCCAACCGAGAGCAGGCGGCCCAGACGGCGGCGCGGCCGGGTTATCGGGTGGCCATGGTCAAGCCGATGAATCGCGCAAAGCGCAGCGCCAAGCGCCCGCACGGCATTCCGCGCAAGGAACTGATCAAGCTGTTTCGCGGTCTGGCCTCGATGTTGAAGGCCAACATCAGCACTTCGGACGCCATCCTTTACTATGCCCAGGGATTGCCGGATCCGACGCTCAAGGCGACGCTGATGAACATCCGCAACCGCCTTGAGGCGGGTCTGCCGGTGCATGTGGCTTTTGCCAAGGAGCAAATCTTTGACAGCACAATCATCACCATCATTGAGGCGGGTGCCGACTCCGGCCAGCTGGGACAGGCCTTTACCTCCCTGGCTCATCGCATCAAAATCGAGATGACGTTCGCGAGTAAGCTGCGCACGGCTCTCTTGGTGCCCACCCTGATCATCCTGTTCCAGATCGGTCTCTTCATCTATTCCCAGGTTCACGTGGTCTCCAAGGTCGAGGAGACCCTGCAGAGTGTGCGCCAGGAACCGGATCCGATTTCCGTTTTCATCTTCTCGGTCAGTCACGTGGTCCAGAAGGTCTGGCCATTTTTTGTCATTGCCCTGGTCAGTTTCTTTGTCGCGCTGTTTCGTTCGGGGGATTTCCGCCAGCGACTGCTCATCCTGCTGATGCGGCGCTGGGGTCTGCTGCGCAAGCTGGTCATGAGTCTGCGCCAGAGCGCCTGGATCGGCACCCTGCAGATGCTTTACTCCAACGGCATCAACCTCGCCCGCGCATCCATGCTCTCCGCCCGTGTGCTTGGCGGCACGCCGATGTATGAGCATTTCCTCAAGGCGGCCCGCATCTATGAGTCCTCCGGCGTGCCATTTGCCGAATCTCTCAAACGCCACACCGAGCTCGATCCCCAGGTCGTGCACATGATTGGAATCGGTGAAAAGTCTGCGTCACTGCCGCAGCAGTTGGAACTCCTGCGTGATATTTACGAGGAGGACACCGCTGCGACCATGGCCGATTTCACCCAGGTCATCAACTTTGTCACCCTTGCACTGGCCGTGTTCCTGATCGGCTTCGTCTTCACGGGCTCCATGCTGCCCATCTTCCTGATGGGGCCGCGGATGATGCAGTCCGGCAACATGTGATTCGCCATGATCCGACACCTGCTCTTTTTTGGATGGATTGTCACAGCTGCGATTGGCGCTGACTCGTCGATCAAGCTGGTGCCGAGGCCCATTCCCGGTCTGTCCGGGACACCAGCGGCTGAGACTGTCAAGGGTGTGTTGATGCCCTCCTTTGCGTCGAGTGAGGGCGCACGATCTTCGCCTTCTCAGCTCGCGGCACGGCGGGTCAACCCAGGGCCTTCGGTCGCTTCCGCCGCCAACGAAGCAGCGCGCATCCTGTTTGTGCACCGCCGTGACCGCTTGCCGCCGGCAATGAACCAGCGGCTGGAAAAATTTCCCGTCGAGCCTTCCCCGGCTGCTGCCCCGCCGCCCTCCGCCCGATTGCCGGTCGAGGAGCGTGCGGGCGCCGTGCGTATCATTCCCAAGTCGGATGTGAGGAGGCTCACAACCCCTGCGCCGCCAACCCAGCCCTGAGCCCGTGAAAGTCTCGCCATCCACCACCGCCTCTGCGCACGGCTTCAGCTTGATCGAGGTCAGCCTGGTGATTGCCCTGCTGCTTGCCCTGAGCACCTTTGCGGGGCTCACTGTCACATCCGTGCGCAACTGGCAGCGCGCCAAGGACGCGTCCCTGTCACTGCAGGCGGTTTTTGCCGCCCAGCGTGCCTACCTTGCCGATCATCCGACCGCCAACATAGCCTCGGTCAACTCCGCCCAGCTTCAAGCCTATCTTCCCTCGGGCTGGTCGGAATTGCCAAGCTTCACGGGGCTCGCCAATGAAGCCCTCACCCTCGATCATACGGTCATGCCGCCCGTGCTTTACGCCAATGGTGCCGTTTATGATCCCTCCGGCAAGCCAGACGACGGACTTTGGGACACGGGCAGGTAAAAGGTTTTTGACCATGCCCGATGCATCCAGTCTGATCATTCCCGCCGGCACCCGCTTCGGCTACCGCGAGGGTCCGCCCTGGCACCGCCGCGAGCGTTGCCTGGCGCGTGCCGCCGAGGACATCCACATCGGCCCCGGCCTGCATCTCTTTGTCGCTCCCAATGGCTCGGGCAAGACGACCCTGTTGCGCA
>JBDLQR010000295.1:0-4827 GCA_039800485.1 Pseudomonadota bacterium | reverse complement strand
CCCGAGCACCCGCACCGCATGGTAATGGGTGAGTACGACATGCCGGATGGGTTTGTCGGTGACGGTGCGGATCTTCGCGATCACATCTCGCGCCATCACAGGTGTGGCCTGGGCATCGAGCACCATCACACAGTCATCACCGATGATGACGCCGGTGTTGGGATCCCCCTCCGCCGTGTAGGCATAGGCGTTGTCAGCAAGCCGGGTGAAGCTCACTTTCTTCGGTTCCAGATCGCCTTTTGAGGCAAAAGCCTTGCTCATGGGGAATGCTCCTTGACGGGGTTGTTGTTGGCGGTGGTCAGCACAGGGCGAGACTGCGTCGCCATGCGTGGTGAATCTTGTCCGTGGAAGGCGCATGCCAGCGGGCGGCAAGATGCTGGTCTGGTCGGATGAGATAGGTGGCCTTGCCGTTCGGAGCGTAGCGGGCCAGCACCAGCCCCTTTGGATCCTCGAAGTCCCTGCCCAGTACCAGACAGTCCACGCCCTCGGGTAATGCCGCGGGAATTGGGCCACCCAATACCAGGCATACGAAGCGGCCACCCAGCAAGCTCAGCAACCAGGCCTGCGCACCGACCGGGGCATCGAGAGCCACGCTCCCCGGCTCCATGCCGGGAGTGTTGAATGAATCCTCGTCTGGCGTGAAGGCCGAGGTGCCTTTCAGACTGCAGGGCACGGACAGCCGCCCGCTGTTGACGAGTGCACGAGCAAACTGAAAGTCGCGCGCCAGACCCAGGACCGCCGACTGCAGTGCGCGCGCGCCAGGCGTCTTGGGCGTCATGAAGTCGGTCGCACGGGTGGAGTTTCGTATGTTCTCATCGGCCCCGAGGATCCGCTCCTCCTCATAGCCGGCGAGCAGGGACGGCGCAGCGCCGTTCTGCAGTATTTCGCGCAGTCGCCAAGCCAGGCTGTCCACATCCTGCAGGCCACCATTGGCGCCTCGCGCACCGAATGGTGATACAAGATGTGCCGCGTCGCCCATGAAGACCACGCGGCCATGAACGAAGCGCTCCATGCGTCGGCACTGGAAGGTATAAAGGCTCACCCATTCATATTCGAACGGTATCCCTGCGCCCAGCATGGCGCGCACCCTGCGCTCCACGTTGTGTGGCGCAAGAGCCGCCTCGCGGTCTATGTCCCAACCGAGCTGGAAATCCAGCCGCCAGAGATTGTCCGGCTGCTGGTGCATGAGTGCCGTACGACCCTCGTTGAACGGCGCATTGAAGTAGAACCGTCGTTCAGGCGGGAAGGGCGCGCGCATGCGCACATCCGCAATCAGGAAGTTGTCCTCGAATGTACGTCCGGCAAAATCGAGGCCCAGCATTCCACGCAAGGGACTGCGATGACCATCGGCTGCCACCACCCACTCTGCGGCAAGCTGGTACTCACCTGCGGGTGTGCGGACTGTGATCGTGGCGCCCTCGTGACCCTGCCGCAGGTCGATCATTTCCTGTTGCCAGCGCAACTCGACCAGGGGACGCTCGGCCAACGCTTCTACCAGGGTTTCCTCGACGTGGTATTGCTGCAGGTTGATGAAGGCCGGGAATTTCTGATCCTTGATGGGCAGCAAATCAAAGGAGTACAGAGGTTCCTGTGCGGCGCCGAGGAACACCCGCCCGACGTTCCAGGTCACCCCCATGCTGCGTATGCGCTCGCCCAGGCCGTGTCGGTCGAGAATCTCCAGTGATCGCTTTGACCAGCAGATGGCACGCGAGCCATCGCTGGCATGTGCCTGCTTTTCGAGCACGATGACCGGGATGCCGTGAGCGGAAAGTTCAAGCGCCAGCACCAGACCCGTCGGCCCGGCGCCGACGATCACCACGGGCACAGCGCGGGGGAGGGGGGTGCCGAGCTCCGGCGGTGGCGTGAAAGGGCGAATCTTGCGGGCGCTCCGCGACCGCTGGATCGCCTCGGCGATGGCGCCTGCTGCGGTGTGTGTCGCTGAGGAACCTGTGGACACGAGTCAGACCTGGCCTGCGACGACCACGCGTTGGTCGATGGCCCCGAACAGCGTATCGCCCGCGGCACTGAACATCTCGATGCGTACGCGATCCCCGGGAGACAGAAAAGGCCTCTGCGGTTTGCCCAGGGCAAGGGTTTCCAGCATGCGAACTTCGGCCAGGCAGGCGGAGCCGCGGCTGCGATCGTAGTTCGAGATGGTGCCGGAGCCCACAATCGTGCCGGCGCCCAGCTTGCGGGTTCTGGTCACATGGGCGATGAGTTCCGGGAAGCTGAAGGTCATGTCCTCACCGCACTGCGGCCGCCCAAGGACTGTGCCGTTCACATGAGTGACCAGTGGCAGATGTACCTTGCCTCCGTGCCACGCAGCACCGAGTTCATCAGGCGTGATGGCCACCGGAGAAAAAGCCGTGGCCGGCTTGCTCTGATAAAAACCGAAGCCCTTGGCCAGCTCGCCCGGGATGAGGTTGCGCAGGGAGACATCGTTCACGAGCATGAGGAGCTTGATGTGCGCTCCCGCTGCCGCCGCTGGCGTGCCCAGCGGGACATCATCGGTAATCACCGCGACCTCGGCTTCCAGATCGATACCGTGATCCACATCCACCGCGACGATGTCTTCGCACGGACCCAGCAGGTCATCCGATCCTCCCTGATAGACCAGAGGGTCATGCCAGAAGTTGCCAGGCATCTCTGCGCCACGCGCTTTGCGCACCAGTTCGACATGGTTCACGTAGGCACTGCCATCCACCCAGTGAAAAGCGCGCGGCAGCGGTGCGAGGCAGCGGGCGGGATCGAAAGTGATGTCGCCGTTTCGACCAGGGTGCGAATCGAGTTCTGCATAGACGGCAGCAAGATGCGGCGCAAGATCGGTCCACTCATCCAGCGCGGCCTGCAGGGTGGCGGCGATATGGGGAACCGGTCGCGCGCGCGAGAGCGTACGGTCGACCACCACGAGGCGGCCGTCACGGGTTCCATTGGCGAGGGTGGCGAGTTTCATGAACCCGGACTCCGTTCGTAAAGGCGCTTGGGGAAATGGCACATTCAGTGCGCCACAGCCTTGCCTTGCACCTGCCCATCGCGGCTGGCTTGGCGTTGAGAATAGTTTCATCTGAAACTATACTGAGTGGCAAGCGCGGATGAAAGAGGCAGCCGACATGTCTGTACCCGGTTACTTGCCAGGCTTTGCCAACGAGCACAGCACGGAAGCCGTGCGCGGTGCAGTGCCGGTCGGGCAATTCTCCCCCCAGCGCGCACCACTGGGCCTTTATGCAGAGAAATTCAGTGCCACGGCGTTCACGGCACCGCGTTGCGAGAATCGACGCACCTGGTTCTACCGGATTCATCCCTCTGCAGGGCAAGGATTCTTTGAACCCTTGCCTGACAAGGCATGGCGCACGGCGCCGGCCGCGGATCTCGTGCCCCAGGCGAACCCCCTGCGGTGGGACCCCCTGCCGATTCCCGACGCCCCGGCCGATTTCATCGACGGGATGACCACGCTTGCTCTCTGCGGTAATGCCGGTCTGCAGCTGGGCATGGGGGCGCATGTCTACCTTGCCAACCGCTCCATGCACGATCGGTTCTTCCAGAATTCGGACGGTGAGCTGCTCGTGTTGCCGCAGCAGGGGCGACTGATCATTCACACGGAGTGCGGTGTGCTGGAGGTTGCTCCGCGTGAGATGGCGCTCATCCCGCGAGGCATGAAGTTCCGGGTCGCACTGCCCGATGGACCAAGCCGCGGATATGTCTGCGAAAACCATGGTGCCTTGTTGCGCTTGCCCGAGCGAGGCCCGGTGGGCTCGGACGGCTTTGCCAATGATCGGGACTTTCTCGCACCCGTGGCGTCCTATGAGGAGCGGACAGGCAGCTTCGAGCTCGTGGCGAAGGTGGGTGGCCGCTTTTTTCGCGCCGGGATCAGTCACTCCCCCCTCGATGTGGTGGGCTGGGTAGGGACTGCCTACCCGGTCAAATACCCGCTGGAAGGATTCAACACTCTCAACACGGTGAGCTACGATCACCCGGACCCCTCAATCTTCACCGTGTTGACCTCTCCCTCGGACACCCCCGGGGTCGCCAATGTGGACTTCGTGATTTTTCCGCCCCGCTGGATGGTGGCCGAGAACACTTTCCGGCCGCCATGGTTTCATCGCAATGTCATGAGCGAGTTCATGGGACTCATTCATGGCCAGTACGATGCCCGTGAACGAGGCTTCGAGCCCGGAGGCGCAAGCTTGCACAGTTGCATGGTGCCGCACGGCCCCGAAGCTGCGGTCTACGCCAAGGCCTCCACCGTCCCACTCGTACCGCAGAAGGTCACGGAGACCCTCGCGTTCATGTTCGAGTCGCGCTACCCCATCCTGCCGCTGGACTCTGCGTTGGCCCTGTCCGCGCGCCAAAGTCGATATCACGAGTGCTGGCAGGGCTTTGAACGGACGTTTTCAGGCGCATGAAAGCACTGCGCCTGGAGTCGTTCCTGCCTTACCGGCTGTCGGTGCTGGCCAATCAGGTGAGCACCCAGTTGGCCGCGGTTTATGCGGAGCGCTTCGATCTCACCATTCCCGAGTGGCGGGTGATGGCGGTGCTCGGGGAGGTGAGTGATATCTCGGCTGATTTCGTCTGCGACAAGACCAGAATGGATCGCGTCACCGTCAGCCGTGCGGTGGCAAGGCTGCTCGCCAAGCGGCACATCCTGCGCCGGTTCTGCGCGGATGATCGGCGTCGTTCCCGTCTGGCGCTCTCTGCCGGAGGACGCAGGGTTTACCAGCAGATAGTGCCGCTCGCGCGCCGCTACGAAAATGCCTTGTCCGCGGGCCTCGACCCTGCGGACCGGGCGAATCTCGATCGTCTCCTCTCGCTCCTCCAGGCCCGGGCCGG
>JBDLQR010000294.1:0-3973 GCA_039800485.1 Pseudomonadota bacterium | reverse complement strand
GCAGCTGGACCCTGGCCGAAGGCGCGGTGCATCACATGGCGTTCCAGGTGGATACCCATGCGCAACAGGGTGCTATCAAGGCCGCGCTGGAAGGCATGGGCTACACCGATACCTCGGATGTGAAGGACCGCGGCTACTTTGATTCCATCTACGTGCGCACGCCCGGTGGCGCGCTCTTTGAAGCGACGGTCTCGCACGCGGATGGATTCCTGTGCGACGAGCCCGCTGACAGGTTGGGTCAGGAAGTGATGGTGTCGCCGCAGTTCAAGGACAGTCGCGCGGCGCTGGTTGCGCAGCTGGGGGTTTTGCGGGACTGAGCTGTTCCTTAATTGGTGACAGTTACCTTATTTCTGCCCACGGTAATGAGGTAACTGTCACCAATTTCAGGTTTACC
Source organism: Pseudomonadota bacterium (assembly GCA_039800485.1). GTDB lineage: Bacteria > Pseudomonadota > Gammaproteobacteria > CAIKBL01. The sequence goes on along the minus strand of JBDLQR010000294.1, from coordinate 3,579 downwards.
CGCGATGTCGGCGGGTATTAGGATGTACGTGTACATCCGCAACAGAAAGGGACGTCTCCCGTGGCAACCACCAAGCTGTTCAAGAACGGTAATTCCCAGGCTGTCCGTATCCCGGCCGAACTCGCCTACTCCAGCTGGGACATAGAACTCGTCATAGAACGCGAAGGCGACGAGTTGCGTATCCGCCCCGCGCGCCGGCGTCTGGGCGATGTACTTGGCAAGCTGGCGCGGTTCTCTCCTGACTTCATGGATGAGGGTAGAGAAATCGAGCCGGACAAAGAGCGTGATCCGCTGTGAAACCAAAATACATGCTGGACACGAACATCTGCATCTACCTCATGAAGCATCAACCACCGCAGGTACGGGCACGTTTCGACGGATGCTATGTAGGCGAGGTCGTAATCTCTGCCATTACCCTCGCCGAATTGGAGTACGGCGTCGCAAGATCTGGCGAATCCAGGGCCAGAAATCAGGCTGCGCTTGACGATCTTCTCGAGGAAATCGTGGTTGCTCCGTTCGAAGCTTCTGCGGCGCGGGCTTACGGTCCCCTGCGGGCAGCCAACCGGGAGCGTAATCGGGATGCGCTGGACAAGCTCATCGCCTCACACGCGCTGTCGCTAGGGGTGGTGCTGGTCACGAACAATGGGAGCGATTTTCGAGACTACACCGGGCTTGCGATCGAAAACTGGGTCAACGGGACTTGATGGAGCCCTTGATCCGAAAAGGGCTTCCCTGCGCGGGAGTCGTCCTGGGATATTCAGGGATAGTCGCCCTGTCATCGCCGACGGTAATGAGGTAACTGTCACCGATTTCGTTTCACACCTGCCCCGCCTTCCTCAACGCGTCCAGCCGCCCATCCTCTACCAACGTCCCTGCCGTATAGAGCGCCGCCACGCGGTCTTCTTCGTAGCCAAGGTACTCGCGCAGGATTTCCGCATTGTGTTCGCCCAGATACGGCGCGCGGAACGGGATCTCCGTGGAGACCGTCGAGAACTGGAACGGCATGCGCGCCACCGGTGTTACGCCCAGATCCGGGTGGGTGAGATCCTGGAACAGCCCGCGGGCCTTGATTTGCGGATGCTCCGGCACCTGGGGGATCTCCAGAATGGGCGCGGAGGGGATATGCGCTTCGGCCAGGTTCTTGAGGGCTGTGGCGTCATCCGGCTGGCTCTGCAGCCAGGCTTCCACAATCGCCCGCACCTGTGGCCGCACTTCGCAGCGCGCTTCCTGCGTGGCGTAGCGCGGGTCGTGCTCAAGTTCGGGCTGACCCATCACGCGCACCAGAGGGCCCCACTGATGTTGCATCACTGCCAGCACCAGGTAGCCCTCGCGTGAGCGATACACACCGTAAGGGCAGATGCTGTAGAAATCCCCCCCAAACCTGTGCGGCTTGATGCGCCCTTGGCTCATCATCGACATCGGAAAATTGATGTAGTCCAGATACACCAGGGAATCGAGCTGCGACACATCGATGTACTGGCCTTCACCCTGCATCGCGCGGTGGTAGAGCGCGGCGCAGATGGCGAGCGCGCCATGCACGCCGGCGTTCGGATCCCCGATGTAGTTGCCCACGTATTGGGGCGGGCCGTCTGGCTCACCCGTCATCGCCATCACACCGCTCTGCGCTTGGGCGATGATGTCGAAGCTGCGGAAATCCTTGTGCGGCCCCTCCTGACCAAACCCTGAAATCGAACACATGATGAGTTTGGGGTTGAGAGCCTTGAGCGACTCATAGTCCAGACCGTATTTCGCCATCACGCCGGGACTGTAGTTTTCCACCACCACATCCACTTGCTTGACGAGTTCACGCAGGATGGCCTGGCCGTCGGGATCACGAAACTCGATGGCGAGGCTTTTCTTGCCGGCAGAGGTGGCGAGAAAAAACCCGCTGATGCCGGGCGCCACGTGATGAATCTTCCGGCCCAGATCACCGTCGGGCGTGCGTTCCACCTTGATGATTTCGGCGCCCAGATCGGCCATCAGGCGCGTTGCTGCCGGCCCGGCCAGATACTGGGTGAAGTCCAGCACTTTCACATTGGAAAGCATCTTCCTGAACAGGGGATGGTCGGTCTTCATGGCGGTCTCCGAATCAAGCGCAGCAGCGTCGATGTTCGCAGGTTTTGCGCCTCGATGGCAGGCTGTTGGGGCGCCGGGAGTAGCATCACTCAAGAGCCTGTGCAACGCTGCTCCTTCCTCAAGCCCGGGATGCACGGATGAATACGCAGGATCAGGAGGCTCATCGTGCGCTGGCGCCCCAGGAAGCGGGACGCCGCGTGACCGCACGCGCCCTCTTGCTTGGTGACCGGATAGACCTCCACGGACTCGAACGTGAGGACATCATCAGCGGGGTACCGCTCGCGTTTCGCACCGGTGCTCATGGGCTGGTCGCACTCTACCGGTTTGGCGTGGGGGTCTTCGTGGGTCTCTCGCCACTGGAGGAAGACGAACTGCTGCGCATGCTTGCAGGGCGGGTCACGGGTGAGCGCGGATTGATGCATGATGAGACGGCCGTGCTAGAGATCTCGGAGACCTTCGATGACCGGATACCTCCGGGCGGCCCCATCCTGCTCCGGGATCTGTCTGAGGCGCGCTTCCTGTGCCTGGCCGATGCGCTCGCGCGCAGCGTGGCTCTGGGGCGTGACGAACGCGAGGTGAATGCGGTGCTCGATGTGATCGAGCCTTTCACGCTCGACATGGCGCGCCGTGGACGCCCGCCCGGGCCCAGACGGCGCATCCTGCGACTGGTCGGGCAGGCCTTGCTGGTACAGCACCGGGTGGCTGGCCGTATCGCGGTGGAAGAGAAACCCGATGTCCTGTGGGAGCGGCCGGATCTGGAACGCCTCTACGCAAGGCTTGAAGACGAGTACGAATTGCGCGAACGTGGCCAAGCCTTGCAGCAAAAGCTGGAAGTCATCGTGGAAACCGCGCGCACCTTCACGGACATCCTCGATGCCAACCGCGCCACCTGGCTGGAGGCCACCATCGTGCTGTTGATCGTCTTCGAGATCTGCATCACCTTCTACGAGATGTTTGCAGCCAGCGGCTGACGCTGCAGGCGGCAAATGAGGCCCATGATCCGGAGGCTGGCATGAACAAACCCACTCTGCATTTCACACTCGCTGCCCTGTTTCTGCTGTTGGCAGGCGGCGCCCAGGCCGACAAGGCTGCGCAGGATCCGCTGGCAGAGGGCCAATCACGCTACATGAAGGATTGTGCGGCCTGCCACGGTGCGACTGGCGCGGGAGATGGCCCAGCGGCTGGAGCGCTGCGCAAGACACCCTCAGACCTCACGCACCTCGCGGCCCGCAATGATGGCGAGTTCCCCACGGACTATGTGCGGCGCGTGGTGGATGGGCGGGACTTCCAGCAGCTCGCACACGGCATCGTGGAAATGCCGGTGTGGGGCAACCAGTACCGCAGTTCGCTGTTGGCTTTGTCGGAGGAGCGCGTCCAGCGCAAGATCAATGCGCTGGTGGTCTACCTGCAGTCGATTCAGGTCAAGTAGTCAGCGTCGCACTTTGACAGGTCCGGACGGGACATGCCCCGTCCGGACTCAGAGAGGACTGCAGTCAACCGCCC
>JBDLQR010000293.1:0-4577 GCA_039800485.1 Pseudomonadota bacterium | reverse complement strand
CTACGATGGCAACGGCCGCATCGGTCGCTTCCTGATGAACACACTTTTGGCCTCGGGTGGCTATCCGTGGACAGTGATCCGAATGAGCCGGCGGGATGCCTATATGAAGGCCCTGGAAGCTGCGAGCGTTCACGGCCAAATCAAGCCACTGGCCGAGTTCATTGCTCAAGAGATGATGACCCCAATCAGGAGAAGTACATGAGCCACCCCTGGCCTTACCTTGGCGCACGCTGGTGGAAGTTCGATTTCCATACCCACACCCCGGCATCTCAAGACACGCGCGCCTGGCAGACTGCTGTCAAAACGCCCAATGAGTTGACGCCGCAGGCCTGGTTGCTCAGGTACATGGCGGCCGGGATCGACTGCGTAGCCATCACCGATCACAACACGGGCGAGTGGATCGACACGCTCAAGGCGGCCTATTCGGAAATGAAGCGCGAGGCCGACGCAGGCGCGCCGCCCGCCGGTTTCCGTGAACTGCACCTGTTCCCAGGTGTGGAAATCACGGTGCAGGGAGGCTTCCATCTGCTCGCAATCTTCGACCCCTCCGCCACCAGCCAGACAATCAGCGATCTGCTGGCGAGAGTGGATTACGACGGTACGCGTGGCAGCAGCGATGGCGTCACCCGCGTAGGGGCCGCCGATGTCGTGGCTCGTGTTGTTGCAGCAGATGGCCTTGCCATTCCGGCACACGTTGAAGGCACCAAAGGCCTGCTAAGGGTAGAACCCGGTACGCGCAAATGCCTGATGGATGCCCATACGGTCAGGCAGGTCATGCGGCAGGCCGGGATGTTGGCGCTGGAGTGGAGCACCTCCACCAGCCCAAAACCCAAGGTGCTGGACGAACTGAAGCTGCGTTTGGCCAGCGTGGTGGGCAGCGATTGCCACAGCTTCCAGGGCACGGCTGTTCCTGGTTCACGCTACACCTGGATCAAAATGGCAACGCCCACCGTGGAAGGCTTGCGCCTTGCGTTGCTGGATGGGCAGGAGGTCTCGGTAAAGCGTAGCGATGAGAGCAGCGACTTTGCGCCGTTCAACACGCCAGAGCATTTCATCAAGTCGATCGAAATCCGTGACGCCCGCTACATGGGACGTGGCGCGGAACCTGCCAGCGTGCCGCTCAACCCCTACTTCAATGCGTTGATCGGCGGGCGAGGCACCGGCAAATCAACCATCGTGCACGCCCTGCGTCTGGCCTATCGGCGAGAGAACGAGCTCTCGCCCACCTCTGAGGCTGGGCAGACATTTAACCGTTTCAACCAGGTCGCCAAGACCCGCCATGACGGAGGCGGACTATCGGCGGAGACGGCCATCCGCGTGCAACTGCAGCGCAATGGCACGCCCTATCGCCTGGTCTGGCGACAGGATGCTCAAGGCCATGCGGTAGAGGAGTGGGACGCCACTACGGGAAGCTTTACACCCTCGACCAGCCAAGCCATCAATGCGCAACGATTTCCGGTGCGCCTGTTCAGCCAGGGACAGATCGCAGCGCTGGCCAGCGACGGCCAACAGGCGCTCCTGAAGGTGATCGACGATTCCGCTGGTACGCAGCTGCAGCAGGCTGCCTTCGAAGAGGCCAAGCGTGCTTTCTTTGCTGCGCGTGCGCAGATCCGAGAGCTGGACGGCAAGCTGCAAGGACGCGAACCGCTCACACTTGCCATGCAAGACATTCAGCGCAAGCTGGTCCAGTTCGAGGGTGCCGACCCTTCAGCGGTGTTGAAGAATTACCAGCGCACCAGCCGGCAAAGCCGCGAGCTGGAGCGGCAGCTTGAAGCTTCCGCCGAACTCGTCACTCGCTTGAGGGGCGTTGCTGCAGACCTGCTGGCAGAAGACTTGCCGGAAGGTCTGTTCGATATCGGCGAGGACGCCCCTGCGCGAAATCTTGTCCAGGCGCTGCACGCAGCCATCGCCCAAGCGCGGCACGAGGTCGAGAACGCCGCCGCCTCGCTGGAGGACCGAGGGCTAGTCCTGCGAAACGAATTGGAAAGCTCATCCTGGTTTTCACGGCTTGGCGCGGCCAAGGCAGCTTACGACCAGCTCAAGTCCAACTTGCAGCAACAGGGCGTCAACGACCCCAGCGAGTACGGCCGTTTGGTCCAAGAAAAGCACCGGCTGGAAACCGAGCTGAAAAAGCTCGATGCCTCGCAGAAGCAGCTCACAGAGTTACACGAGAGGGCCAAAGTGTTGCTGGAGCGGGTGCAGTCCACCCGCCGTGCCATCAGTGCCCAACGCAGCGCATTTCTAAAGGAAACGCTGCAAGCGAATCCCTTCGTACGCATCGAGGTCATCCCTTACAGCCGGGATGCTCATGCCATTGAGCGTTCGCTGCGAGAGCTGCTCGGAGCGGTAGACGGAAGGTTTGGAGACGATCTGTATCAGGAGCAAACAGGAACGTCCCCTAAAGGGCTCCTGGCCGATCTCCTTAGGGCGGTTCAACTTGTCGAGCCGCCAAGTGCATGGGATACGACGGTCTTCGAGCAGGCGCTCTCAACGCAGAAGGAGCGCTTATCGCAAGCCGGTCTCGGACAGGCGGAATTTGGTACCCGGCTCAATAAATTCTTGAAGGCGGAAGCCGACAAGCGCCCGGAGTTCATTGATCACATCCTGTGCTGGTTCCCCGAAGACGGCTTGCAAGTGGAATACAGCCGGAAAGGGGACGGTCGAGACTTTCAGTCCATCGGCCAGGCTTCCGCCGGGCAGCGCGCAGCCGCCATGCTGGCGTTCCTACTGGCGCACGGCAGTGATCCGCTGGTGCTCGACCAGCCCGAGGACGACCTGGACAACCACCTGATCTACGGACTGGTGGTGCAGCAGATTCGCAGGAACAAATTGCGCCGCCAGCTCATCATCGTCACCCACAACCCCAACATCGTGGTCAATGGCGATGCGGAACTGATTCACGTGCTGGAGTTCAACCACCAGTGCCGTGTGAAGCAAACCGGCTGCCTGCAGGATCAGGCCATGCGCCGCGAAGTCTGCCAGGTGATGGAGGGCGGCGAAGAAGCGTTTGAGAGGCGCTACCAGCGTCTGGGAAGAGAGGTTTGACATGTTCGACAACGTCACCGACCTGATCGACAAAATTCGCCTGGGAGAGGACTCCTTCCTTGAACTGAAAGAGGTCCGCTTCGCGGGTGAGCGGGTGTCGGCCCCCCATCGAGATTCACTGGCGGACGGGCTGGCCGCTTTCGCGAACAGCCGTGGCGGTGTCTGCGTTATGGGTGTGGACGACACCCGTGAGGTGCTCGGGGTTCCGCTGGAGCGTCTGGACTTGGTGGAAAGTTTTGTCCGACAGATTTGCCTGGACAGCATCACGCCGCCACTGACGCCGGTAATTGAGCGGCTAACCCTGCCAAGCACAGCGGGCGAGCAGTTGCCGGTTCTGAAGGTTGATATCGCGGGCAGCCTCTTTGTACACCGAAGCCCCGGCGGCTACTTTCACCGCGTCGGCAGTGCCAGGCGCGAAATGACGCCGGACTATCTGGCGCGTCTATTCCAGCAGCGCAGCCAGGCCCGCATCATTCGCTTCGACGAGCAAGCCGTGCCGGGCGCATCGCTTGACGACCTTGCAGACAACTTGTGGCAACGTTTTGCCAGTCCACGCGCGCAAGACACGCGAGACGTGTTGCTGGACAAGCTCGCCATGGCGCGCGCAGACGCAGACGGTACGCTTCGCCCAACCATTGCCGGGGTGCTGATGGCAAGCAAAGACCCTCGCCAATGGCTGCCAAACGCCTTCATTCAGGCCGTGGCGTACCGCGGCAACGAGGTGCTGCCGCAGGGCGATACAGCCTATCAGATCGATGCCCAGGACATCACCGGGCCGCTTGATTCCCAGGTGCTGGCGGCGTGCCACTTCGTTCGCAAGAACATGCAGGTCACCGCCACCAAGGACGAAGGGCGACATGACCTGCCCCAGTACGATATGACGGCTGTCTTCGAGGCACTGGTCAACGCCGTTGCGCACCGAGACTACTCCATTCACGGCGCCAAGATCCGGCTGCGGATGTTTGCCAACCGGCTGGAGCTGTATTCACCAGGTGCCATCCCGAACACCATGACGGTGGAAAGCCTTCCCTATCGTCAGGTCGCACGCAACGAAGCCATCACCAGCCTGCTGGCCAAGTGCCAGGTGCCCGACGCCGACAAAGCGATCACTGACCGCAGCGCCATGATGGACAAGCGCGGCGAGGGTGTTCAGATCATTCTCGATCGAAGCGAACGCTTGTCCGGTAGTCGGCCGGTATACCGCATGGTCGATGACTCGGAACTCGTACTGGTGATTCCGGCGGCCGCTCCGGTGGCTAACCCATAGCAATTGGCCCGCCCTACGCCCCCTTCCTCCTAAACCCCAACAACCTGCGAATCCTTTCAAGCTTCGCTGCCGTTTCCGGATCAGTCGACGCATTCGCAATCGCCTTCCGCACAAACACATACAGCACCAGCGCGAACCCGGCTGCAAGCGTGGCGATGACCGCGATCAGCGCGCGCTTGGGCTTGCTCTTCCACTCGGGTTCGAGGGCGGGGTCAACAATCTGTATCACGGCGCCTTCGCGGCTTTCGTCCACCCGGGCAATTTC
>JBDLQR010000292.1:0-7204 GCA_039800485.1 Pseudomonadota bacterium | reverse complement strand
ACATCCCGCAGGCCGAGATTCAGCCCTTGCGCGCCATTGGGATGCACCGTGGTCGCCGCGTTTCCCAGCAGCAGGCACCTGCCCGCCACGCGACGTGCGGCGCGCAGCCCGAACAGTGGCCACGCGCGCCTCGCGCCTGCGTGCGACAGGGCACCCAGGCGATACCCGAAACGATGCTGGGCATCAGCGAGATAGTCCGCATCGCTGAGTGCCATCAGCGCGGGCACCTGCGCCGCGCGTGCCGCACGCACCATCACATAACGTCGGCCCCCGAGCGGCAACAAAGCCATGGGGCCCTCGGTAGTGAAGCGCTCGAAGGCTGTCTCAGGGGCCGGACGCGCCACATCCACATTGCAGACGATGGCGGTCTGGCCGTAGTCATGACGGGTCGCCGTGATTCCGCACTGCGCGCGAAGGGTGGACTCCGTGCCGTCCGCGCCGACCAGCAAGGCGGCCGTGAGCGAGAGCTTGCCCTCTTCATCAGCAGCACTTGCAGAGGCTTTCGCCGCACGTAGCGTCACGTGCGCGTAGTCATCACAGGCATGACTGGCGCGAATCTCGGTGTTCCAGAACAGCTGCACCCGGGGCGAAGTCATGAGGCGCTCAAGAATCACCGCCTGCAGTCGATCCGCCGGACACACATGACCCAGCACCGGCAAGTGGAGATCCTCATGAGAGAGACGCAGGGCACCGAAGTGTCCCTGCTGGGTCACATGAATGTGGCGGACGGGGCAGGCCTGCGGGGCGAGCCTTTGCCACACGCCAAGCGTGTCGAGGATTTCTGTTGAGCGCAGATTGAGCGCGAGCCCCCGGGGATCCGGCGCGAGCCCTGTGGGCGCCGCACCGCGCTCACACACCGCCACCCGCAGGCCTGCCTGCGCCAGGCCTATCCCCAGTGCCGCCCCGACGAGGCCGGCACCGGCGATCACCACATCATAGTCACGCTGCACTGGCCTGCCGCATGGTCAGTTCGATTTCGTCGATGGTCTTGGGCGCGCCGGCGCTCAGCACCTCGTGTCCGTCGGTCGTCACGAGCACGTCATCCTCGATGCGGATGCCGATGTTCCACCAACGCTTGGCGAGGCCCTTCAAGGCAGGAGAGAGATAAAGCCCCGGCTCTACCGTGGTGACCATTCCAGGCTCGAAGGTGCGCCATTCGTCACCGACCTTGTAGTCACCCACGTCGTGCACGTCCATGCCCAGCCAATGCCCCGTGCGATGCATGTAGTAGGGGCGATAGGCGCCTTCCTTCACCAGCGTGCGCCAGCGTCCCTTGAGGATGCCGACATCGATGAGCCCCTTGGTGATCACTTCCACTGCCGCCTGATGCGGATCATCCCAGCCATTGCCGGGACGGACCGCAGCGATGGCGGCCTGCTGGGACTCCAGCACGATTTCGTAAATCGCCTGCTGCTCAGGGGTGAAGCGACCGTTCACGGGGAAGGTACGGGTGACATCGCTGGCGTAACTGTCGAGCTCGGCACCTGCGTCGATCAGCAGCAGGTCGCCGTCCTTGAGCGGATCGTTGTTTTCCGTGTAGTGCAGGATGCAGGTATTGGCGCCACCCCCCACGATGCAGGGGTAGGCGGGCGAACGCGCACCCTGCTGGATGAAGCTGTGCAGGAGTTCGGCTTCGATCTGATATTCGTACATGCCGGGCTGGCAGGCTTCCATTGCGCGCCGATGCGCAACCGCGGCAATCTGGGCCGCACGGCGCATGACTTTGATCTCTTCGCGGCTCTTGTAGAGACGCATCTCGTGCACGTAGTGCGCCAGCGAGTTGAATTGATCCGGCGTATGTACGCCGGCGCGCCCCTTGCTGGACACCCGGTTCAGCCAGCCCATGAGCCGCTGGTCGAATTCCTGGTAGCGGCCCATCGTGTAGTAGATGCGCTCCTTGTTTTCCAGCAGACCAGGCAGGATGTCGTCGAGATCGGAAATCGGGAAGGCGTCGTCCGCGCCATACAATTCACACGCGCCCTCCAGCCCGACCCGTCGTCCATGCCAGGTCTCGGCCTCGGGATCCTTCTCGCGGCAGAACAGGATGCATTCGCCCTGAGGGCGATCCGGAACCATCACCAGCACGGCTTCCGGCTCGGGGAAGCCCGTGAGGTAGTGGAAATCACTGTCAGGCCGGAACGGGTAGTAGACGTCGCGGTTGCGGACACGCTCGGGCGCGGTCGGCTGGATGGCGATACCACCCGTGTCGACCATGTCCATCAGTCGCTTGCGGCGGCGGGCGTACTCTCGCTTGTCCATGCGGGGTGGTGGTGTGCAGCCTCAGTGCAGGCTGCCGTGCACCATCTCCTCAACAGGCTCGGTGCGATTTTCCTCGCGCAACAGGATCGCACCCATGCGGGCATATTCCACGATCTCGTTGAACGCGCGCTCGCCCATCTCGCCCGTGCTCTCGCGGGGGTCCACCTGGCTGATGCGGTAGAGATCGCCCAGAAACTCCTGACTCTCCGAACTCATGCCGGTCATGCCACGGCTGACACCAAAGCCCGAAAGGAAACCCCGGCACCAGCCACCGAGCGCGTCGGTGCGGACCACCAAGGGCTCCTCGTCATCCGGAAGGAGGAGCTCAAAACCGAATTCATCGGAATCCATTCCGCGCAGGGTACTGTGCAGGAGATCGTTCAAGGCCTCATCGACCATGAGCTCGGTGGTGTCTTCCGGGTACCCCACCAGATGCTGCAGCCAGTCCTCGGTCTCGAAGCCCTCGGGGCTGCACAACATGCCGCAGAGCATGCCGTGGCATTCGGCCGGATCGACATCGCTGTCGAGCAACGACAGGGCCTCGGAAACGGCGGCGTAGAAGGAACGGGCGGCGAAGTTGTTCATGGGCTATTTCGGAGCTTGCAGACGCTGCGGATTATTTCACGAGCGGGGGGTAGACAGAAGTCGCCACTCACTCGGAGGGCACGGAAAAATCCCGTGGTTGCGGGGAGTTGCGCGGTTGACCGCCCCAAGAGCCGGCTCTATATTGCCGACGGCGTGGCATCACGCAGGAGGCCGGCTGCAAACACCATGGCGGAACCCCAGAAAGAACGACTCGACATCGCCGCGCTCGAAGCGCGCGTGGACGAGCTCATCCGTACCGTGGAAACCCTGGCCAACGAAAACGAGGCTCTGCGCAGTCAGCAGACTGTGCTGGCCGCGGAGCGCGCTACCCTCATCGACAAGACCGAGCAGGCACGCAGCCGGGTGGAAGCGATGATCGCCAGACTCAAGGCCATGGAGGCACGCTGAGGCCCGCATGAACGCCACCGTCAAACCGATTACCGTCACGATCATGGACAAGGAGTACCTGGTCGGCTGCACGGAGGATGAGCGCGAAGCGCTTTTCACCTCGGTTGAATTCCTCAATCGCAAGCTCCGGGAACAGCGCGACAGCGGCAAGGTGATCGGCAGTGAGCGCGTGGCTGTGATGGCTGCACTCAACATCGCGCACGAATACCTTGACTACCGCCGGCGCAATGATACGGTGGATGCAGATTTCGGCGCGGGGCTTGCGCGAATCCAGACCAAGATTCAGACCGCGCTGGCCAAGGGCAAGCGTCAGCAGCCCCAGCCACCGGAGACCCAGTCCCAAGCCACTCTGGAAGTGGAATAGAGACCAGGGGCAGGTTCCCGCCTACCGGGCGCTTGGCGCCCGCGATGATCAAAGCTTGGTGTTCTCTGCAGTGTTCGCCAGTGGGTTCGAGATCCTTGAGCCTATATTTGCAAACACTCGGGGCCGATCTGGCAGTGACCGTGTGCATGCCCGCACTTGTGCGGGAAGCCTTAAATCACTCCGAGAAGCCCCAATCTTGAGCCCTTGGTTCAAGATTACGGCCCGCAGCGGCATTGTGGAGAACACCTCTTGATTCCCGCTTCTTCTACCACTCCATGGCACCGCGCGTGCGTGTGGACGAGAAGAACTGACCCGTCGGACCATCGGGCGGCAGCGTCGCAAGCCAGACTGCCGTGTCCGCTCCCTCCTCCACGCTGAGCGGCGCGTCCTCCGTGCCCATGTCGGTGCGACACCAGCCCGGTGATGCGGAGTTGACCTTGATGCCCTCCTCCATGAATTCCTTGGCAAAAAGCACTGTCATCGCATTCAGCGCAACCTTCGATGATTGATACGCTGGAGAGAGCACGCCATAGACCAGCGATTGCGGATTGTTGATGTTGGCGAGCGAGGACATATCGGTCGCAATATTGACCACCCGCGCAGCCTGGCTCTTGCGCAGCAGGGGCGCGGCTTCGCGCAGCAACTCGAAAGGCCCGATGAAGTTGGTCTCGAAGGTCTCGCGCAGCAGGGCCGTGGGCAGCTGACTGGGCGGCAGCGACCAGCCATCCAGCATCACGCCCGCATTGTTCACCAGCGCATCAAGGGCCGGGATGCGTTGGGCGAGTGTCGCCACTGCGCGCTTGATGCTCGCAGAATCGGCCATGTCGAGCTCGAGCGCGTGAACATCCAGCTGCTGGGCCTTGAGCTTCGCCAGAGGCTCGGCACCGCGCGCCAGATCGCGCATGCCGAGAAAGACCTGATAGCCCTTGCGTGCGAGCTGCCGTGCAATCTCGAGGCCGAGTCCGCGGTTGGCGCCGGTCACCAGTGCTGTCTTCTGCTGTGTCATCACGTTCATCCGGTTCAAAGAGTGCAGGGGATGCTAGGCATGGCTCCGCGACCTTGCAACTGCAGGTGCACGGTCGTGGGTTAGGGTAGATGCCTGCGTCACACCTCGTTCGCGTGGATTCCTCAGGTGTCGTCCGTACCGGATTGTCGCCAGGGACGGTCATATCCCTTGGCCTTGAAGGCATCCCCACCCTTCAGCTGCGCATCATCCGTACCCCAGTGGATGGTCTTGTCCAGTTTCTGGAATTTGGGGATGTGCTTGGAGCAATGGATGTAAGCTTCCTCGACCTCTACCGCTATCCATCGTTCGGGATGCCGCCCTCCGCGGGTCAGCGTGGCTTCGATCAGCGGCTCAATGACGTCCGGAGCCAACACCAGTTTTTCAAACAGGGAAGATTGATCATCGTCCGCGCCGCCGCCATTGACGAAGTAGCCAAGCAGCTCCGCTTTCTCGACGACGCGCGCCTTGCCGTTGACATGCAACCCCACGGTCTCGCGCTGAAAGTCCACGAAGAGCAGGCCGATATTCGGGTTTTCGAGCATGTTGCCGACGCTCGCCATGACGCCATTTCCGCGGTATTCGGGATAAATCAGAGTGCGCTCATCAAGCACGTGGACGAAGCCTGGCGGGCCAAAACGCACTGAGGAATCCGCGTGTCCGCGACCATCAGCCGTGGCGATGAAGACCATCTCCTGGGCCCGGATAAAGTCACACATCAGCGGCGTCAACCGGTCGAGCACCTGAAGATTGTAGAAAGCGAGAGCCCGCTTTGTTGTTCCGAACATCTCCTGTGCCCGATGCTCACCCTCGGATCCCGGCAAGAGGCCTGCATTTGTAGTCATGGATGCGCTTCTCCAGTGCCTACCGCCGCGCCAGCAGTCAGCACCAAAAGCCAACAATGAGAAGGTGTGACGCTGGACGGCGCGCCCAGCGTAATGTCCACACGCCCGGCAGCCTGGTCATGGTCAAACCGGGCTACAGGTGTGACCACTTCTGGCGATGCAAGCGAGCGTCCGGGCAAATGATGATCCCGGTTTGCTCGAATCACAAGCATCCCGGACACGGGCGCCCTTTGACCGGAAACGCAGCGGCTGCTTGAAAGCCAACTTCCAGATTCCGTCCGCATTCGGTATCAGGTCATCTGACGGCTGCCCAATGCGTCTCCGGGCTTGGGCAGAGGACCGGAAAGAGGGCATGGTTAACAGCAGGACCATGCCCCAGCAGGAATGAATCGGGGAGCAGACCCCGCGCGCAGGGCGCGGGATTTCGCGCCGCCGAAGTTCCATTTGCGGTACCGCCGATGTTGATGAAGAACCAACAGACAATCAGAAGAGAAGATCCGATGCGCGTAGCAATCGCCATGCGGGGTTTTTTCCCAGGTCAGGCAGGTCCTCGTCGCGGCCCTGGGCGACGATGCCGTCGTTGAATGCGATGCCGAGATGGCGACTCGCGCCGGTGTGCTGGTTGCCAACGTGCCGAGCGTCGGGAGCGGCAATGCGGAGTCCGTCGCAGAGCTGGCGGTGTCGCTGATGATGATGCTCGGGCGCCAGATTCCGACCGCGCTGCAACGCTTTCGCGAACGCCGATTCAGTGGGCCGATGGGGCGTATGCTATGGGGTAGCACTGTGGTGATTCTGGGTTATGGCAGCATCGGGCAGGAGATTGCGCGGCGCCTGGGCGGCTTTGGTGCGCGCCTGATTGCCGTGTCGAGACACGGCCCCGGGAGTGGCCGCAGTGATGTCGCTGCCGGCGAAGGGTTGGAGCGTTCCGGGCCCCAGCATCAAGGGATGAAAGTGGGCTGGTACAGCGGCTCGGGGCGGATCTCGGCGTAGTGCGCGGCGAGGTCCTCTTGCGACATGGCGTGCGCGCGGTAGGTGATGTGCGTTTCTGCAGGCGCTGTCCAGAGTGCGGTTCTGCGCCCGTTGAAAGTGAGTATCTGCCCATTCCAATGGCTCGCGGCATCGCTCGCCAGAAAGATCAGGCCCTCGGCCACTTCAGCCGGATTGCCGAAGCCGAGCTCCACGGGAGTAGGCGCTTCACGCCCTTCACCGGCGGCCTGCTTCGCGGCGAGGTCAAACACCACTTGCGTCATCTCGGTGGCTGCGATGGGCCAGAAGGCATTACAGCGTATGCCGTAGCGAGCCAACTCCAGCACCCAGGTGCGCTGCAGGCCCAGCATGCCGGCCTTGGCAGCGGCGTAATTGCTCTGCCCAAAACCGCCTGAGAGACCGGAATTGGAGATGACCTGGATGATCTGTCCTCCGCCAGTGTCGCGCATGGCCATGGCTGCGTATTTGCCGCAGGCCCACGCTCCGCGCAGATGGGTCGCAATGACCGCGTCGAAATCTTCATCACTCATCTTGAAGAGCGTGCGATCGCGCACCTGCCCGGCATTGTGGATGAGGATGTCGATGCCGCCATAACTCTCGACACAGGTGCGAACGAGTCTTTCGCAAATGGCTGACTCGGCAACAGAACCGAGCACAGAGGCAACCTCACCTCCGGCGGCACGCACGCGGTCTTCCGCTTCAGCCAGTGCCTCTTGCTGCGTGCCGTTCAGCACCAGACGCGCGCCTTGTCGG